>DNQL01000232.1 GCA_003500765.1 Elusimicrobiota bacterium
GGCCCCCGCCGCGGGAGCCAAGCCCGCCGCCGGTGCCAAGCCCGCGGCCGGAGCCAAGCCGGAAGAGAAAAAGGCCGAGTCCAAGAAGTAAGCGGCCCTTCTCAGAACGGGAGCGGGAGCCGACATATGTTTCGGTTCCCGCTCCCCGCTTTTTAAGCAGGAGGGGGATTGGAAGATCAGGTTCAGCTCGCGGTCCTGCTGGGGAATCCCGGGCCGCAATACGAAAGAACGCGTCACAATATCGGCTTCATGGTCGCCGACCTGGCCGCGGGCCGCCTGGCCCCCGGCGAGCGTTGGCGCGACTGGAAGGGCCTGGGCCTTTATGTCGAATTCTCCAGCGGCGGACGCCGCTGCTTCCTGCTGAAACCGCAGACGTATATGAACCTGTCCGGGCGTGCGGTTCAGAGCCTGGGAGGGTTCTATAAAGTGCCGGCCCCGGCCATACTGGCCGTTTACGACGACCTGGCCCTGCCCTTCGGCAAGCTCCGCATACGCAAGGACGGTTCCGGCGGGACGCACAACGGGATGAACTCGGTCATCGACGCCGTCGGACCTTCGCTGCCGCGTCTCCGCCTGGGGATAGGGCCCCGGCCGCCGCATATACCCGGGACCAATTTCGTGCTTTCAAGATTTTCGAACGAAGAGGAGGAGCGTTTGCCTGCCTTCCTGGCAGCCGCCTGCGACGCCCTGGCCGGGGCTTTCTCGGACGGGGTGGAGCGGGCGATGAACGCTTTCAATAATGCACTTTAACGTTCCGCCGCTTATTAAGATCGCGCTCGGTTTTATATTCCTGATCGCCGGCATGGGGTATCTTTACAAGCCGGACCTGATGCTCAAGCTCAATAAGATACTGCGTGAGACCGTTCTCAACGACTCCTGGGTGGCGCTCAACCGCAGGAGCGTCGGGTTGCTGCTGGCGCTCCTCGGGGCCCTGCTCCTGTACATGGGGTTCGACCGCCTGGGCCCCCTCTATCCCTGACCGGCGCCGCCGCACTGAAAAAGAAGACCGCCGGGGAGGAACCCCGGCGGTCTTCTTTTGCGGCGGTTCCCGCCGTCAGCCCGCTTTGGCCGCCTTGCCTTTATTACCGCCGGTCACCAGGAAAAGCCAGACCAGCTTGTCGGTCGATTTCATTATATCCTGCCAGGGCCGGCCCTTGACGGCCGACCCGGAGGCCTGCCTGCGGGTATTATCGGTATCGTACTTCCTGGAAAGTTCTTCCCAAGTCATTCTGCCCCCTCATTAGTCCCCCGCTTCGGGCGCTGAAGCCGCGGGAACTACCCTATGAAAAGTATAGCTCCGCGCGCCCCGGCGCGGCAGGGCCCCCGGGCCCATCGCGGAATAGGACCAAGGGCCCTAATCGCCCCGGTCCAGCAGCAAGTCGCAGTCTTGTTCCGCCAGGAACACTTCCCTGCCCAGGGAGCCGTAAAGGTCGCCGCGCCTGGGCGAGCCTATCTCGCCGTGGGTATTTAGAAAGGCTTCCAGCCGCAGCCGGAGCGGCAGCAGTTCGGGGAGTATAAGGTCCGAGCTGTCCATCGAATAGGACATCGGGAAGGACGGGTTTATGACCTTGAGGACCGCGAAGGGGACCCCTCCCTCGTCCCGGGCTACCACGAAAAGCATGGTATTGGGCTTCAGGCGCATGCCGGCGGAACCGGGGGCCAGGTCCACGGTGCCCGAAACCCTGAAAAAAGTCCTGAAAAGATAAGGGTGGAAATACCAGAGCGCGGCGGCCGCGCCGGCCAGCAGGAGGAAGAAATAGAAGCGCTTTTTCCTGAGCATCCGCTTATGATTCTATAAAATAGGCGGCGGGAGGCGTAACAATCATTTAATAATCATTTAACAATCCCTTTATTGAATAGGGGGGCGGGCCATGTTAAACTGTTAAGGCTGAATTTACAGAGGTGAACCATGGCCGACGAATATAACGAGCTCGAGCAGCTGGTCAACGACGTGACCAGCATAGACACTGCGAGGATGACTCTGCGCTGGGCGCTGGAGCGCCTCAACGGCATAGAGAAAGAGCGCGCCGAGCTCAAGAAGAACCTCGGCCTTTCCGAGGGAGACCGCAAGCAGCTGGAGTCCCGCGTCCGGGAGCTGGAAGAATCCTTCCGCAGCCGCTCCAAGACCCTCGATGAAAAAGAGGGCTTTTACTCCAAGCTGGAAGCCACCATGTCCCTGCTGGGGGAGGGCAAGCTGGACCTGCAGCAACTGCTGCGCAAGGAGAACCGCCTCGACCAGCTCCGCTCCGCGCTGGAGGACGAGTATCAGACCAAGTTCGAGGAACTCGACCGCAAGCAGAAGGGCGTCATAGAGCGCTGGAACCAGCGCCTGCTCGATGTCGAGACCCAGTACGCCGCGCGCCTCAGCGAGGCCCAGTCCAAATACGATTCGCTCCGCTCAGAGGTCGAGACCGAGCACCAGTCTCGCCTGACCTCGCTGGAGAAGAGCTACAAGTCCAAAGAAGCTGAACTGAAGTCCCGCATAGACATGCTGGAAAAGTCCGTGCGCGGTTCCGAGGGGGGGATCGAATCCCGCCGGAAGGAACTAGAAAGCGAGTTCCTCGCCAAGAAGACCGAACTCGAAGGCAATTTCCGCCGCCTCCGTTCCGAGCTGGAGGCCTCGCTGGACGCCCGGATGCGCTCGGTGGACGCCGAGCACGCGCAGCAGCTGCGCTCGCTGGAGTCGACCTGGGCAGTGGAGCGCTCCCGCCTGACGGAGGAGCAGCGGGTGCGCGAGGACCAGTTCCGGAACGCGCAGGAGAAGATACGCGAGCTGGAGAACTCGCTGGCCTCGGTGCAGGAGCGGACCTCGGAAGAGGTCATGCGGCAGCTGGCCAGGAAAGAGGAATTTTTCCGCGCCCGGGTGGCTGAGATGGAGTCCTCCGCCGCCGCCTTCGCGGCGCGCGAGGCCGAGCTGGCTGCGTCCTATGAGGCCGCCCTCGCCAAAAAGACCGCGGAACTGGAAGAGCGCCACGCCGCAGAGCGCGCCGGGATGGGCGCGCGCGAGAAGGAGCTTAAGGCCCGGGCCGCCGGCGAACTGGCGGCTCAGTCGGAGGCGTTCTCGGCCGAATTGTCGGAGGTAAGATCGGCTCTCGAGGCCGAACGCTTCAAGTCGTCGGAGCTGGAGAAAAAACTGTCGCTTTCCGGCGAGGAGCGCTCAGCGGAGGCCATGCGCCTTATAAGGGAGAAAGAAGATTTCTTCTCCCGCAGCCTCGCGGAGATGGAGGAGCTCAGGGCGAAGGACCGCTCCGCCTACGAGGCCCGTGAGGCGGAGCTGCGCTCCTCCTCGCAGGAAAAGATAAAGGCCCTTGAGGCCAGGATAACCGAACTGCAGGCCGGCGCCCGCGGCGAGCGCGACGCCGCCCTC
>DNQL01000086.1 GCA_003500765.1 Elusimicrobiota bacterium
CGCACCAGCTTGGCGGTCTGCGCGGGGGCGCCGGCCACGTCGAGGACGGCCAGGGCCAGCGTCTCGGGCATGTCGGAGGGCAGCTTGGCGTAGATGCCGCTCTCGAAGATGATGGCCTTGGCCACCACGTTGACCTGCTCGGTGCCGGGCTTTATGCCGATGATCTTCTCTATCTTGAGCGGGGTGAGCGAGAGCGAGACCAGGCTGGCTATCTTGTCGCCTTCCTTGAGGTTCGTCTTGCCGGCCAGCGCGGGGCCGATCTTGAGCACCTTGCCGCGGAACATGCCGCCGGAGCCGGTGACGGGGTTCTGCATCTTGCCCCGCTCCCCGACTATTCTGGTGATCATCGCCTTGATCTTCTCTTCGTCGCCGCCGCACTCCTGCTTTATCTGGGTGAAGCTGGCCGAGTCGATGTTGAGCGTCTCGACCTCGAGCAGCAGCTCGTTGTCGTAGATGTAATCCATGTTGTTGTCCACCCTCTGGGCGGGCTGGGGCAGTACGCCCTTGGGCTCTATCACGCGGTGGGAACCGAAAGGGTTGCCGCCTTTCTTTATCTCTATCTCGGTATTTACGGTCATGTTATCTCCTTGGGCTTACTTAAGATCGAAAAGTTTTCTTACGTCGGAGGGCGAGGCTATCTCCAGGCCCGCTTCGCGGGACACGCGCACCGCGCGCTCCACGAACTCGGCGTTGGACTTCGCCAGCCGCCCCTTCGAGTAGTAAATATTGTCCTCGAACCCGACTCGGATGAAGCCGCCCGCGGCGATGGCGCCGTAGATGCCGGGGATGTGCATGCGGCCTATGCCCATGACGGTGAAGTAGCTCTCCGGGGGCATCTGGTCCATCATGTAGGACAGGGTCTTTACGGAGAAGGACAGCGCCGCCGGCACCTGCATCACGAAGCCGTAATGGTACGGCGGCTTTATCAAGCCTTCCTTGATGAGGATATGGGAGGACTGGACATGCGAGACGTCGAAGCATTCCAGCGTGGGCCGCACGCCGTATTTGTTCATCTCGCCGGCGAACTGGCGCATTATCGGCAGGGTGTTGACGATGTACTCGTCGCCGAAGTTGACGGTGCCGCAGTCGAGCGAGGCCATGTCGGGCTTCAGGGCCACGGGGGCTATCCTCTCCTCCGGCGTCATGCCTACGGCGCCGCCGGTGGTGATCTCTATGACCACGTCGCTCTTGGCGCGTATGAGGTCTATCGCCTTCTTGAAGACCTTGATGTCTGCCGTGGGCGAGCCGTCGTCGTTGCGGGCGTGCAGGTGTATTATCGCGGCGCCGGCCTCGCATGCCTCCGCCGCGGCGGCCGCCAGCTCCTCGGGGGTCACCGGCAGGGCCGGCTGCTGCTGCTTCGTCGTTTCCGCGCCGGTCAGGGCGCAGGTTATGACCATTTTGTTCGCCATGTCGTCGCTCCTTAAAATTTACCCAGCTTACCCGCTACCTGGAGCGGGGCGTCGGTGGCCTTTATCACTTCTTCCACCGTGGTATCCTCGGCTATCTCTTCCAGAACAAGGCCTTTCTTAGTGACGCGGATGAAGGCCATGTCGGTTACGATTAGGTCCACTTCCCCCACCGCGGTCAGCGGCAGCGTGCATTTCTTCAGTATCTTGGGCGCGCCGTTCTTGTTGACGTGCTCCATCGCTATTATCACGTTTTTGGCGCCGGCGACCAGGTCCATGGCGCCGCCCATGCCCGGCACCATCTTGCCCGGTATCATGTAGCTGGCGAGGTTTCCCTCCATGTCCACTTCAAGCGCGCCGAGCACGGTATAGTCGACGTGTCCGCCGCGGATGATGGCGAAGCTCATGGCGGAGTCGAAGAAGGCGCCGCCGGGGATGATGGTCACCGGCTGTCCGCCGGCGTTGACGACGGCCGGGTTCTCTTTGCCTTTCTCCGGCGCCGGGCCCAGGCCGGTGAAGCCGTTCTCCGACTGCAGGATTATCGTCTGGCCGGGCGGGATATGGTTGCCCACCAGCGTCGGCAGTCCTATGCCCAGGTTGACCAGCGCCCCGTCGGGCAGTTCCTGCGCTATGCGTTTTGCGATGCGTACTCTTTTAAGTTCCTTGGGGTCCATTTAAAATTCTCCTCAGGGCTTTAGCTGCAGGTTGGAGACGGGCAGTTCCGCCTTCACTATGGCCGAGACGAAGGCGCCGGGTATGGTTACGCGCTCGGGGTCCAGCTCGCCGGGCTCCACTATCTTCTCCGCCTCCACTATGACCCGGTCGGCGGCCATGGCCATGACCACCGCCATGTTCTTGGAAGAGCCAGGCAGGAAGCAGTTGCCGTACTTGTCGGCGACTTCCGCCCGTATAAAAGCGAAGTCGGCGCCCAGGGGCATCTCCAGCAGGTAGTCCCTTCCGTTGAGATGGAGCTTCTGTTTCCCCTTCTCTACTTCGGTCCCCACTCCCGTGGGGGTGAGCACGCCGCCCAGGCCGGCGCCCTTGGCGCGTATGCGCTCGGCGAAGGTGCCCTGGGGGACCAGCGTGACCTTGAGCTCGCCGCTGTTCATCTTCTGGCCGCTGACGGGATTGGTGCCGATATGGGAAGCCGTCAGGGTGGCCGCCCGGCATTCGCAGATTATCCGCCCGACTCCGACGTTGGGATAGGCCGTGTCGCTCGTTATGAGGTTCAGATTCCTGGAGCCCTTCTTTATCAGGGCGTCGATCAGGGTGAAAGCGTTGCCGCAGCCCATGAAGCCCGCCACCATCAGCGAGGCGCCGTCCTTTATGTCCTCCACCGCTTTTTCGGTGGTCATGACTGGTTTCATCTTCTCTCCTTAGGGGGCGGCAAAATCCGCCGGGTTGATGGCCCTGAATTTACCGTTATAGTAATAAAATAATATATTATGGGGACGGAGGACAATATGCACCAGGTTCACATAGACCACAGGCAGTCGCTGATAAAGGAGAACATGGGCAGGATAGGCCGCAAGCTGCTTGTCATGAGCAATAAGGGCGGCGTCGGCAAGAGCTCGGTGGCGGCCGCTTTCGCCGCGCTGCTGGCTTCCTCCGGCCGGCGGACGGGCCTGCTGGATATAGACATCCACGGCCCCTCCATGGCCCGGTTGACCGGGAAAGAAGGCGTCTCCCCCGCCTCCGACGGCAAGTTCATGGACCCGGTGCCGGTGCGCGAGAACCTCTCCCTGATATCGATGGGGTCGCTGCTGGGCAAGGCGGGTACGCCGGTCATCTGGCGGGGCCCGATGAAGCTCAATGTCCTCAAGCAGTTCCTCGCGGACGTGCGCTGGGGAGACCTGGACTGGCTGGTCATAGACGCGCCGCCGGGTACCGGCGACGAGCCATTGTCCCTCTGCCAGATGGTCCCGGACGTGGAAGCCGTCGTGGTCACCACGGGTCAGGAAGTGGCCCTGCTGGATTCGGTCAAGGCAGTGAATTTCCTCAAGGCTATACCGGTGAAAGTGGCGGGTATCCTGGAGAATATGGGCGCCTTCGGCTGCCCGCATTGCGGCGGCCAGGTCGACCTGTTCCGTTCCGGCGGGGGCGAGCGGGCCGCCCGCGAGGCAGGTGTTCCTTTCCTTGGCGCCGTTCCTTTCGACCACGAGCTCCTCTCGTCGGGAGAAAAGGGCGAACTCTACCCGCTGGTCCATTCCGGCAGGCCCGCGGCAAAGGCGCTGGCGGCCGCCCTGGAAAAACTTAAGGAGGCCCGATGAACAGGCTGATGGTCGCGCTGATGCTTTTGCCCGCGGCCGCTGGGGCGCTGGAGCCTTTCGCCAATTTCGGATCGCCGAAAGAGGAGAAATTTCTGGAACTGGACTTCTGCCGCAGAGGGCTTTTCGTGATACTCGTCGGCGAGTGTTCCCCGGCCGGCAAAGCCGACCGGGACGCCATTTCGTCCAAGGCCTGCGCCGAAACGGCCGCGATGCTGGAAGACGGGATAGCGGCACTTTATCCCCTGGCCAGGGTCGAGACGCTCCGCCCGGAGTCTCCCGGGGAGGCGTTCAATATGCTGGCCAGGACCTCGGTGTTCGGTTTCGCGCTGGTCGGCAGGGGCGATCACAAGGGCGGGCTGGCGACTCCCGGCGGGCCTTTCTACCCGGCCGGCGGCTCCTGTACCTCGAAGCGAGAGGTCTTCGGCGGTTTCTATTACCACAGCAAATATTCCGAGTCGGCCGCGGCGCCGAAGGAGCTTCGGGCGAGGGTGCTCAGCCGCTACGAATTCGTCACCTCGCCGGACCGGGCGAAGGAGGGCTCATGGCCGCGGCTCTGCCAGATCCCGGCTTCGCTGGTATACCCGACCCGGACTTTCGCCGGGAAAATGAAGGGAGACGCGCGGAAGTTCATGGAATTCCTGGCGGCGGAGAAGCGCAGGCATATAGCCCGCGATGTGAAGGAGATCTGCGCCCATTGCGCCGAGTACTCCGCGCACGGGCACGCCCTGGCGGACCTCTGCCCTCCCGTCTCGGACGTCTGCCCGTCGGGACGGATAACCCCGGCTAACGAGAGGATAGTGATGCGGAATTACTGCCTGCTCACCCACCCGGAATACGATACAGGCCCTGTCGGCCGGTAATGAAAAAAGCCCGGCTTTGTGCCGGGCTTTTTTTATCATATACCGCGAAGTCAGAGCTTGAACGGCAGCTTGGTCTTGCCCGGGACGGCTCCCTTGAGGAGCTGGTCCCCCTCCGCGGACAGCTTGTCCCCCGAAGCCTTGAGCCTGTTGGAAAGCTCGGCCTGCTTCTCCGAGGCCATGGAGTCGAGGCGGTCCCTGTAGGGCTTGAGGGCCTCGTCCACCTTTGCCTTCGCCGCGTCCTGGGCCTTCTTGAGCTCCGCCCCCATGGCGGAGGAGAATGCCTTTGAGAGATTGTCGGCCAGGTCCGTCCTGACGGCCAGTTCCGGTTTTGTAACGGTGCCGGTAATGTCGGCCTCTATCAGCGCGGAGGTCAGGCCGGCGAAGGAATTCTCCACGGCGGAGCGCAGCTGGGCGGCCTTGATATTCCCGGCCGAAGGCTTGAAAGAGGCGCCTGTCAGGCGGAAAGCGGCCTTGCCGTCGACCTTATCGCCCGCGGTGACGCCGGAGGCTTCCAGCGCGCCGGTGGCCCCGGTCACTTCCACCGCCAGCGAGGACGGGGAGCCCAGGCTCATCGAACCGATGGCCATCCCGGAATAGGAGAGAGAGGATTCCGTCCTTATAAGGTCACCGGTCGCGTCCAGGGAGCCGGTGAAGGAGAGGCGGCGCGGGCCCTTGGCCCCTTTGATCCTGGCGACGGTCGGCCGGCCGTATACCTGCGGCTGGGTGGTGATGCCCTCTATGCTCCCGGCGTAGTCAAGCGGCTGGTCCAGGCCCAGTTCGCCGGTCAGTTCCATTTTCCTTATAAGCAGCGTGGGATAGGCCTTCTCCCTGGGAAAATGGACCTCGCGTCCCCTGGGCGCTTCGTTCTTGAGCACGCCTTTGGTCCCGGACGGCATATATTTTTTTGCGACGGCCATCCATTTCATGGCCTGCTCGGTCTTTTCGGCTATCATCGGGCCGGCCAGCATCCTGGCGATGGAGCGGGTGTCGAGCGAGGGCAGCTTCATCTTCGACATCACGGCGGCCTGGTCGCGGCGGCGGGCCTCCTCGATCTTTTTAAAAGCGCCCTTAGCCTCGGCCAGGGCGGCTTCTGCGGCGGCCTTGTCCTTCTTGAAGGCGTCCATCAGCCTCCTGGCGTCCTTGGCTATGTCGCCGTATTCCTTCGCCTGCTTGATGAAGTTCTTCTCGTCCTTGGCTTTTTCATAGCGCGCCTTGAGCGCGTCCATGTCGGCCTTGTACCTGCCGTCGTCGAACTTCTCCGCTATCCCGGCGTAATTGTTCTTGTAGGACTCCTCGAGTTCTTTGGCCAGCTTCACCGACTCCAGGTCTTCCGGGTCCAGCTTGTAGTCCGCGGCGAAGTCCGCCTTGACTTCGGTGACGCGGTCCAGGGCGAAGCTCTTCGTCTCTTCCTTCATGGCCGCCGCCAGCTTGGACTCCCCCTCCTCTGCCTTCACGAAGGGTAGTTTGGCCGAAGTCTTGCGCGGCGTGCCGAAGCGCAGGGCCTTAAGCGCTGCCTCGTCGACGACCAGCTTTTTCTCCAGCAGCGGTTTGCCTTCCGCGGCAAAAGTGAGTTCGGCGAACTCCACGATATTGCGGAATTCCGCGTCGGAATCTCCCACCGTGACGCCGGCCATCCGCAGGCGCGGCGGGAAGAAACCTGTCTCCAGTTCGGCGATCTCCGCTTTGGCCTTGGCCGCTTTTTCCATGGCCTTTATCATTCCCCATTTGAGCAGCGGGTCGAAGGCGAAGAAGAAGAAGGCCCAGACCAGGACCAGCAGCGTCAGGCGGGGCGCGACGTAGGACCAGCGCATATTACACCCCCTCCTTGAAGTACCAGTCCAGCAGCCAGGAGGCCTTGAGGCTTTTCACGAATTTAGAGTTCATGACCCGGACGCGGAGCTTGTCGTTGTAGTACGCCCCGAATTTCTTCCCTCCCATGTATACGGGGGCCAGCATGGCCGCCCCAAAGACCAGTCCGCCGGGGACCACGGTATTATTGAACCCGGTCCAGGGAAAGACCGGCGTGTTGTAGAGTTTTGTCCAGAGCGGGCGCAGGCCCTCCGCCGTCAGCAGGGCGTAACCGATGGGGTCGGTGACCTTGTCGATAAAAGGATTGAGGAGGCTCACTATGGCCACCGTGAATATGGCCATTGGCAGGTTGACCCTGGAGGCCATCATGACGACTATCAGCAGCTGGGCGGTGAGCGTGGCCTTGGGCATGAGGCCGATCAGGAAGCCCAGCGCGATGCCGGCCCCGATCTGGCCCGGCGTGGTTTCGGCCGTGAGGCCCTTGATGAACTGGCGTATAAGGCTTAAGGGATTCATAAGGTAAATATATAAATAATGGACCGACAAAAAAAGGCCCTCCCCGCAGGGGGAGGGCCTTTTAATGACTGCGCCGGACTAGGGCCGGTCCTGGCCCTGCGGCTTGTTGATCTGATGGTAGGTGATCACGAGTGCGGCGATCGAAGCTACGACCTGTTTGGGATAGACCTTGAGGTCCACTTCCCCGCTAAGGCCGTTGCGGTCTATGTTGAGGTAAATGCCGTTCTCGCGTATGTAGAACGAGCCGTCGTCCATGAAGCGCTCGCGCATATCGAGCCGCACGGCGGTCCTGCCCTCCGGGGTGCCGGGGGTTTCCACGGTGCCCTCTATGCGGAAGTCGCCGGCCCATTCCTCCATGCGCAGGTCCGTGCGGCCGGCGCGCAGCTCGTAGCGGCGGGTGAAGAAGCCGCTCACCCGGCCCCACTGCCTGTCATTGTCGGTCTCGAGCTCGGCGTCGTACTCGCGGTCGAAGACTTTGCGCAGCCCCACGTCGATACGGGCCCAGGGGTCGCTGGCCTCCACTTCGTTCCAGATGCCGCCGCTGCGTATGGACATCCAGATGCGCTGGCCGTTCTGGACGGCCTTCCTGTCTTCCGGCTTGACGGTCGCGTCTATGCTCCTGGCGAGCAGGAGCGAGACGACCGCGGCCACGGCCTGCTTGGGCGCGCGGTCCGGGTCGTAATTGCCGTTCACGGAGTTCCTGTCGGTGTAGAGGTTAAGCCCGGAACCGCTGACGGACCAGGAATAGTCGTCGAAGCGGCGGTTCACGAAGGCGTTTATATAGGAGGTCTTGCCGTCGGCGCGCACGTTCCCGCTGATATTGCAGCTCGTCGAGTGGCAGTTCATCGTCACGTAGGAACCCGAGCCGGAATAGGTGTAGCTGTCCTGCCATTTCCGGATAGAGGCCCAGGCATAGTCGTTGTCCACGCGGTTGTTGACGCTGAAGCTGTCGGTGAAATCCCTGCGTACGCGGGATTCGATGCGGGCGCCGTAGTCGCTGGCCTGCGCTTCCTTGACGTACTCGTTGTGGCGGACGCTCATCCAGAGATGCTGGCTGGCGGCTTTTTCCGGCGCGGCGGCGGAGGCTTCGGGCGCCGCCGGGACTTCGGCCGCGGCGATGTCGGCGGACTTCATCGCGGGAAGCTCGAAAGCTCCCGCTCCGGGAATGAAAACGACCGAGAGTAGAGCGGTCAGGAACTTGTTCACTGGGTACCCCCTGCGCGAACTAATTTACCGTACGGTAAATATCTTAATAAAGAAAACCCTTTCTTGTAAGGGCCGGCGGGCCCAGCCGCTCTTAGGTCCAAAGACCTCCGTTTACTATAATTACCGCATGCCCGTCACCGAGATGTTCCTTATCGCGCTGGCCTTATCGCTGGACGCGTTCGCGGTCGCCATAGCCAGCGGCGCCACGATGAAGAGGCTCGACGTTCCCAATGCGCTCAAGATGGGGCTGTTCTTCGGCGGCTTCCAGGCCCTGATGCCCGTTCTGGGCTGGCTGGCCGGCCGCGGCATGACGGACTATATCGAGAGGTTCGACCACTGGCTGGCCTTCGGCCTGCTGGCGGCCGTGGGCGGCAAGATGATCTACGAGTCCCTGAAGATAAAGGAAGAGGAGGAATGCGGCGGAGAGAAGTCCTGCCCTTTCCACACCTGGACGCTGACCGTTCTGGCCGTGGCCACCAGCATAGACGCGCTGGCGGTGGGCCTGACCTTTTCTTTCATCAAGGTATCGATCGCGGCTCCCGTGCTGGTCATAGGGGCGGTGACCTTCATAATGTCGCTGGCGGGAGTGAGGCTGGGTTCGGCCGGCGGCCACTTTTTCGAGTACAGGATGGAGGCGGCCGGCGGCGTGCTGCTCATCCTTATCGGTCTCAAGATACTTTTCTCCCACCTCGGCGTTTTTTAAGTCCGGAGGCCGATTTCTTTCCGGCGGGCCTGTAAAGCTCGCGGGCGCAGGAATCGCAGAGGCCGTGGCTGAAGCTGGCCCCTGCGTGCTCCTGGAAATAATTCTCGAATTTTTCCCAGAAGCCGCTGCCCCCTTTTATCTTCTTGCAGCCCGAGCATACCGTAAGCATTTTCCCCAGCTGCCCGAGTTCTTTCCTGGATTCTTCCAGTTCCTTCATGCCGCTGATATCGGAGATGAAGCCCTCCAGGAAAAGGGTCTTTCCGGCCGAAGAAAGCACCGGGGCGCCGTGTTCAACCACCCATTTTTCGTCGCCGGCGGCGGTGATTATCCTGTATTCGATCCGGAAAGGCTTCCCGCCGGCCGCGCTCCTGGATATCTCGTGGCGCACCAGCGCCCTGTCGGAAGGGTGAATTATGTCGTCGTAGGAGAGGCGAGAGTTCATCAGGATCTCCTCCGGCCTGTATCCGGTCAGGGCCCTGCAGCCCGCGCTGGCGTAGAGCATGGTCCAGGAGGCGTCGTTGCGGCAGCGGTAGACCATCCCGGGCAGGCCGGCTATCATCACTTCCAGCATGCGGCTCTTCTCTTCGGCCCGGTCCCGCTCTTTAAGGAGCTCCGTGATGTCTACCATTGCTCCTATGATCCCGCCCGTCCCGCCGCCAGCCGCCCTCACCGCCGTTTTTTCGTAGATGACGTCCCGCGGCAGCCCCTTGGCGTCCGAAACCTGCCACTGGTAGGTCTGCCGTCCGCCCTTCCGGGAGAGTTCCCGGTCCATCTGGTCGTATTTTACGGCCAGCGACTCGGGAGCTATATCGTAGACCGTGCGGCCGGTCAATTTCCGCGTGGAGAGCCCGGTGAACCTGGAAAAAGCGGTGTTGCAGCCGAGGTATCTCATGTCGGCGTCTTTAAGGAATATGGGCACGGGGATTGCGTCGAGCACCTGCTGGATACAGCGGCGGCAGTGAGGACCGCCGGAATAGGCTTCGATGGGATCTCCGGGCCTCTTTTGGGCCCCGGGCTCTTTTTTGATCTTCATTGGCTCCCCCCCCGCTATTTCTATCATTTTGGCGGAAGGCGGGACAAGGGTTTTCTTCCCCGGTTTTTGAGTATAATCGGATCATGAGGACGATGCTGGCCGCCGCGGTTTTTCTGGGGCTTCTAACGGCCTGCGGCCGCGGCGCAGGGAGGGAAGATATGCCCGAAGATAAGAAAGGCGGCGATGTCCGCGGGGAGTTGTCTCCCGAGCGGCACAGGGTTATGAAACTCTGCGGCACCGAGCCGCCGTTCAGGAACGAGTACTGGGATAATAAAAAGCCCGGGCTCTATGTGGACCCGATAAGCGGCGAGCCTCTTTTCGCCTCCACGGATAAATTCGATTCCGGCTCCGGCTGGCCCAGCTTCACCAAGCCGATGAAGGACGGCGCCATCGAGGAGAGAACTGACGAGAGTCTCGGCATGGTCCGCACCGAGGTGCGTTCGAAGACCAGCGATTCCCATCTCGGCCATGTCTTCCCGGACGGCCCCGGCCCCGGAGGCCTGCGCTACTGCATAAACTCGGCGGCGCTGCGCTTCGTGCCGCTGGAAGACCTGGAGAAAGAGGGATACGGGGATTATCTGGAACTGTTCAAAAAGCGGTGATCAGATGAGTTCCTTGAGCCAACCTACGCGCCCGGCCGCTTCGGGGTCGGCGGAAAGGCGCTTGACGCTTTCCTTCATCTGCCACAGTTTCGAAATGAACCAGGCGGCCGAGAGCAGCACCCATAGCCCCGCCAGCCGTACCGCGCCCGCGATCCCGATGTGTTCCGCGAGCCAGCCCAGGAAAAGGCTTCCCAGCGGAGCCAGTCCCACGAAGGTCAGCACGTAGAGGCTCATCACCCTGCCGCGCATATTGTCCGCCACCAGGCTCTGTATCAGCGTATTGCAGCCGACCGATTGGCGCATCATCCCCGCCCCCGCCGCGACTAGCAGCAGGAAAGAGGCCGCCGGCACCGTTGAGAAAGAGAACGCTATGACCGAGGTACCGTAGAGCACGGAGGCCGAGCCTATCAGCGAGCCCATCCTTCTCGGCGAGCCCCGGCCGGCGAGGTGCAGCCCGCCGGTGAAAGCCCCGGCGCCGACGCAGGAGAGCAGCAGGCCCAGGGTTCCTGGCCCCCCTCCCAGCAGTTCGACGGCAGCCACCGGCATCAGGGTCATGAAAGGCATCACGACGGTGCTGACGCAGGCCAGCAGTATAAGCGGATTGCGTATGTGGTGATGCGTCCAGGCGTAACGCAGTCCCGCCTTCAGGGACTCCAGAACGGGCTCGCGGATGAGCCCGGCCCGGGAGGCGGGGCGGTCCGCGGAGATCTTCCAGAGCGCGGCTATGACGAAGGTGTAGGTGGCCGCGTTGAGCGCGAAGCACCAGCCGGGCCCCATCAGCCCTATCAGCACGCCGGCGGCGGCGGGGCCGGCGATGCGGGCCATATTGAACATCATGGAGTTGAGGGCCAGGGCGTTGGCGAGGTCCCGGCGGCCTACCAGCTCTACCACGAAAGACTGGCGTATCGGCATGTCGAAGGCCCCGATGCAGCCCGCGAAGCAGGCCAGCAGCGCGATATGCCAGACCTGCACGGCGCCGGATATCGTCAGCGCCGCCAGCAGCGAGGCCTGCAGCATGGCCAGGACCTGGGTTCCCATCAGGGCGCGGCGCTTGTCCCAGCGGTCGGCGTAGAC
>DNQL01000037.1 GCA_003500765.1 Elusimicrobiota bacterium
GGGGGAACGCGCCGCCGCGCAGGCTTCGGCGATACAGTCCGCCCGCGAGGAGGCGGCCAGGCGCGCGTCCGAGCAGGCCGACATCGAAAAGCAGACGCTGAAAGAATCGCTGGAATCCAGGGCCGAAGAAGCCATCTCGCGGGCCCGCGCCGTGGAAGAGCAGGCCCGCCTGGCGGCGAAGGGCCGCGAACAGGCGCTGGAAACGGCCAACCTGGCCAAGCAGGAGCTGGAAACCGTAAATATAAGGCTCGAAGAACTGGAGCATGAGAGGCAATTGCTGATACAGGAGAACATAAACAAGTCCAGGGACCTGCGGCAGGTCATGGAGAAGGACTATCTCCAGAAGCTTGAAAAGGTGGAACAGAACTACCTCAGGCAGATGGCCGAGGTGGTCAAGAGCTCCGGCCTGATGGAAAAATCCCAGCAGGAAGAATTCTTCAATAAGCTGGAATTCCTGCGCAAGGACCTCGCGGCGCGCTACCAGGCGCAGGCGGCCGAACTGGAAAAGACCTACCTCGACAGGGAGCGCAGGATAGCGGCCTCCGTGGAGGAGACTTTCTCCCTGAAGGAGAAAGCCCTTCAGACGCGCTACGAGCAGCTGGAGAGGAATTACCAGTCCATCATGTCCGGCAAGCTGATGGAGATAGAAAAAGACCGGGCGGCAGCCGAAAACGTGGCCCGCCTGCAGGCGGAGCTGGAGGAGAAGAACCGGGAGCTCGCGGAGAAAGTCCGCACTCAGGACGAAAAACTGCGCGGCCTGGCCGAGAGGCTGGAGGCCGCCTTCGCCGAACGGCAGAAAGAACTGGAGAATTCGCTCAAGCTGAAGGGCTCACAGCTGGAGAGCGACCGCGCCAAGCTCAAAGCGCTCATGGAGCAGGAACAGCAGATAGTGGCCAACCTCCAGAAGCGCGAGGTGGCGCTGCAGGACGCCTACGCCCGCAAGGAATCCGAGCTGGCCAGGGAGTTCCGGGAAACCCGGGAGCGCCTGGAAAAGGAATACCAGCGGAAGCTGGGAGAGAAAGGTCCGGACGGGGCGCGGTAGCCCCGTCGTAGAGAGCCCGGGCGGCGGCGCCCGTTTTTTCTTGACTGCCGATATTAAATTTTAAATAATAATCCCCATGTCAACTTTCGTTCCCAAAGAAGTTTTCCTGACCAAAGGCCTGGGGCGCCACAAGGAGAAGCTCGCCAGTTTCGAGGAAGCCCTCCGGGACGCCAAGATAGCCAAGTACAACCTGGTGCACGTTTCCAGCATATTCCCCCCCAACTGCAGGGTCATCCCCAGACACAAGGGCATAGAGCGGTTAAAACCCGGACAGATACTGCACTGCGTTCTGAGCCGCAACACCGTAAACGAGAACCACCGCCTCATCGCCTCTTCGGTCGGCCTGGCCCTGCCCAAAGACAAGGGCCATTACGGCTACATATCGGAACATCACTCCTTCGGAGAGACCGACGAGCAGACCGGGGAGTACGCCGAGGACCTCGCCGCGCTGATGCTTTCCACCATACAGGGGATAGAGTTCGGCGGCGAGACCACCTGGGACCAGAAAGAAGAGATCTGGAAGCTCAGCGGCAAGATAGTCAAGACGACGAATATCACCCAGTCCGCCATAGGTTCGGAAAGCATCTGGACTACCACGGTAGCCGCGGCCGTCTTCCTGTTCTGACGGGCCGGCCGGTCCTGAACGCTCCGGGCCTCCGCTGGGAGGCCCGGATTTTTTATACGCCCGGAAGGCGACGGAGTTGAACGATGAAAATAAAACCCAATAAAACGCAGTTCGTTACGTCCGACAGCGCGCCCCTTGAAAAAGCGCGCTTCGCCGTGGTCCCGGTCCCGTGGGAGAAGACCACTTCGTACGGTCACGGCACCGCCAAGGGACCCGCCGCCGTGATCGACGCCTCCTGGCAGCTGGAGTTCTGGGACGAGGAAACCGGCCGCGAGACCTGGAAAGACGGGATATTCACCTCGGCGCCCGTCGACTGTTCGCTGAGCGAAAAGAAGTTCTTCCCGGCGCTGGAAAAATACGTCGGAGAGCTGCTTGCTTCGACCCGGGCCGTTCCGTTCTTCATCGGCGGAGAACACAGCGTCACGCAGGGGCTGCTCCCCCCCTTCCAGAAAAAATACAAAGACCTCTCGATACTGCATTTCGACGCCCACGCGGACCTGCGGCCGGAATACGAAGGCACGCCGCGCAGCCACGCCTCGGCCCTCTACCCCGCCTCCCGCACCACTCCGACCGTCCAGGTGGGCATACGCAGCGTCTCGCACGACGAGAAGGCATACATGAACGCGGGAAAGGTGAGGACCTTCCTGGCGCACGACTACCGCGACAACGCGGCGCTGATACGAAAAGTCCTCTCCTCCCTGACCGGCACGGTCTATATCACGATAGACGTGGACGGCTTCGACCCTCATGTGATGCCGGCTACCGGCACTCCCCAGCCGGGAGGTTTCGGCTGGTACGAGGCGCTGGACCTTTTCCGGGCAGTCTGCTCAAAAAAGAAAGTCGTGGGCGTGGACATAGTGGAAGTGGCCCCGCGCAAGGCCGACACGGTGACCGAATTCAACGCCGCCAAGCTAGCCTACCGGCTCATGGGCTACCTATCGGCGGGAGGGCGGCGCAAGTGAGGCCCGGACGGACGCTGGCCCTGGCCTGCGCCGCCGCACTGCTGTCGTCCTGCGCGGCGCCCGCCTTCATAAAAGGGGTCGGCGGGGTGGCGTATTACCACGGCGACACCCGCTTTTTTTCCCCCGACGGCCGCCTGCCTTACGGCGGCAGCGATTCCGCGCTCAAGAGGGAGATCGTAGACGGCGGCGGGATGATCATCGAGACTTTCACCCAGCCCGGGGTATCACCCGGAATGCCTCCCGAAGAGCGCACGACCACCCTTACCAGGATAGGCCGTTCCCTCTCCTACAGCGTATCAGAATACGGCAGTCCGCTGAGAGGCACGGTCGTGTTTTCCGGACGGGGGCTGGATAAATGGACATACGACCTGGTCCTTGAAAACGGGGGCTATCTCACCGGGACCGGCCGAATAAAAAACGGTTCTCTCGTCACGGAAAAAAAGCTGGACCAGCCCGGCAGGCCGATGCTGGTCCGGGAGGATCTCAAGCGGGTATCGAGGGAGATCTACTACCACCAGGTGGAAAGTATGAAGCCTCTGCCCGGCACGGAATAGCCGGGCTCAGTCCAGGCCGGGCAGGGCCGCAAGGACCCCGGACGCCAGTCCGGACCAGCCTCCGGGGGCCCGCTTCGCCAACCAGCGCTTCAGGTCCAGCGAACCGGTATCGGCCGCGAGTTCTTCCAGTCCGGCGGAACTGAGGCGGCCGCCGCCGGCGGACAGCCCCGGCGAAAGGAACCTGCCGGCGAGCCGCCTGAAACCGGAGAAAGGCCGCTCCGGCCTGAAGAGATCGGCGGACCTCATCCAGAACCCGGAGCACTCCGTATCGGGACCCAGCCATTTCAGCAGGACCTTTTTTTCCATAACGGCCATGGCTTCGCCGGTCAGGGGGCCGGCGGCGGCCGCGGAAACGGCTTCTTCCTCCAGCTCCAGCCCGGCCGGGACCAGCAGGAAATCCGCCGCCATTTGAGGGAGCCGGTTGAGCACCAGCTCAGCGGCGGCAGCCGGGTCAGCCTCCGCCGTCAACCCGGCCCAGGTTATGTCCTCGAAAAAATGGCTCAACATGTCGTCGAAAAGAGGCGCGCATCCGGCGCCGACGCGCGCGGCTATATCGGAATGTATCGCGTGGCCGAGCTCATGAGCTATCACCGGCAGGTCGGAAGGGTAAACCCCCCTGAAACTTTCCGGGAGACAGACCACGGCCGGCGCCGAAGGGGCCGGCTGCAGGCACTGCGGCCTTTCGCCCTCCAGGAGCAGGCGGTTGCCGGGGAAAAACTCCATTATAAGGCCGCGGCCGCCCTCCACCGCCCCGTCGAATATCGCACCGAGGCGCCGCAGGCCTTCTGCCAGCGGCATCTGCGCGTCTGCCGGCGCCGGCAGGCGCGCCCGGAGATC
>DNQL01000267.1 GCA_003500765.1 Elusimicrobiota bacterium
CGCGCAGGCCAGCAGCGCCGCCGCCAGCAGGGCGCGGGAGGCTTTTATCGGGGCCGGCGCGTTCCTGGTCATCTCTCCACCGCCAGCTTGAAGATCTTGTCCCCTACGGCGGATTTTACCGAGACGAAATAGACGCCGCTGCCGACGGGGTTTCCGCTATCGTTGACGCCTCGCCAGACCAGTACTCCGGAATTGGTGGCCGTGCCTTCCCATACCTTGGTGCCGGAAAGTGTGTAGATATTTACCCTGGACGCGGCCGGGAGGTTATTAAAGGTGACGAACCCCTGGCCCCTGTTGGGGTGGAAGGGATTGGGGTAGATCAGCACGCCGGCCAGGTTGGAGGCGGGCTCCTTGATTATCAGCTGGAAGATGCTGAAGTGGTTTATTGAGCTGGTTATCGTCCTCTGTCCGAGGTTGACGCTGGTTTCCAGAGGGAGGCACTGGGCGTTGACCGGGTTATACCTGGCCCAGACCAGTTTATCCACGTTCCTGGCTATTTCGACGAATTTGGGGTCGCTCTGCAGGTTGGTGTAGCCGACGGTAAGTTCAACCGGCTCGAAAGGCTGGGTCCCCCCGTCGCTGTATATGTCCAGGACGATCAGGGGAATGACCGTCTGGCCGCAGGGGTTGTCGCTGTAAGGGACTATGCCCACCGAATGGGAGGAGATGGCCACCGCCGTCTCCGTCTGGAAAGCGTCGGGAGGAATGGACATGGACACGTAGTGGCCGTTGGGCAGGGTGCCGGCGATGAGAGAGGTTACGCCGGGCACGCCGGTGCCTCCCACCGCGCCCGCGGGCGTCCCCGTGGGGCCGGCCAGCGTGAAGACTTCGGGCACCACCAGGGTCCGCGCGGTTATGATGTTCTCCCCGTTCTTGGCGGCCACGTCGAACTGGTAGGTGGTGGAAGTGAGCAGGCCGGAGATGGTGACGGTGCTCTGCGTGAAGAACTGGGCGAACAGCACGTGGGTGGAAACGGTGACGAAGTTGTCCGTGCTGCCGCGCACCTCGTAGTAGGTATTGGAGGGGTTTGCGCCCGTGTTCCAGACCAGAGTGATCCCCGACATGGCGATCATGGCGGCCGTGACCCCGGTGGGCGCCTGCGCGTGGGTGTACTTGGTTCCGAGGCTGGTCGCCCCGGTGGGCACCCCCGAGCCGTTAACGGCGTAGACCCTGGCGTAGTAGGGGATGTTGGGAGCCAGGTTGGAGACGGTATAACTGTTGACGGCCGTTACCGTGGCGCTGCTGTAGGGAACGAAGTCGGCGTAGGAGGAGAAATGTATCAGGTAATCCGTCTGCACGGGGTTCCCGTTGGGGCCCCAGTTGAAGGTTATAGTGCCGGTGCTGACCCCGGTGTGGTTGCGCACCGCCGGCTGGTTGGCGAGGGTGTAGATCCTGGGCGAGTAGCCGGGCGAGCCGCGCACGGGCCCGTCGTCCGTGTTCTTGACCGCGAAAACTATCACCTGGTGGACGGTGTTGGTGGAGAGGCCGGTCTGGGTCAGGTAGTTGCTGACGGGGCTGCCGACGAGCGGTGGGTTGGTGGTGCTGTCGGTTATGTCGTAGACCTCGTAGTAATTGGCGCCCGTGGACTCCATCCAGGACCAGCTTATCTCGTAGCCGTTGAGCGGCGTGCCCTGCAGGTTCTGGACCTGGGCCACGGTGACCGTGGAGACATAGGGCGCGGAGGCCGGGTTGAAAATGGTCGTTACGCCGTCCCCGTTCATGGCCCTTACCCGGAATGAGTAGAGGTAGTTGGGCTCGATGCCGACGACGGTATAGGTGGTGGAGGTCAAGGAGTCCTCGAACCCCACCGGCGTGGAGACGTTGATGGAGAAATCCGGGGGCGTGGTGATGTTGGGCGCCGACGCCTGCGCCATGCTGAGCTCGTAGCGCGTTATGGGAGTGTTGCCGTTTGCGCTCCAGGAGAGGGTCACCGTCTCGAAGCTGACGTCCGTGATCGTCAGCCCCGCCGGGGGAGCGGCCAGGGTATAGTAGGTGGCCGATCTCGACAGGGCGCTGGCGCCGCCCTGGTTGTAGGCGGACACCATTATGGAGACCGGCGTGTTCGGCTCCAGGCCGGTCTGCGTGTAGGTCACGCTGCCGGTATCGGCGAAAGTCAGAGTGGTTATGAATACGCTGGTGCTGGCGGAGTAGATCGCGAAGCCGTCGGCCCCGCCGGCGGGGACCGACCCCCTGTCCAGGGTCCAGGTGAGGGAAGTGGTCCCTATCAGGCTGGCCGTCGGCTCGGAGGGCCAGCCGGTGGGCCTGGGCGTGGAGACCTGCACGGCGAAGCCTTCAGAGAAGACGCCGTTGGCCGCTACCCGCATATGGTACCAGCCGCGCGGCATTTCGCCCGGCAGCGAGGGCGTGACTATAGTGATGGACGACAGCGTTTTGCTCCAGTCGGTGTTGGCCCCCGCGCTGTAATGCGAGTAGATGCGGGTGGAGAGGTCTATCATGAAGCCGCTGGGATTGTCGATCTGGTTCATGTAGAGTCGGGGCGCGGAATGCTGGGAGGCCATGGACCCCGTGCCGCCGCCGCCGGCCTCGGTGATGCCGTGGAAGTTGGAGGTGTTGCTGAGCAGGGTGGCGTTCCAGCCGCGGTCGAACATGACCGTTCCCGTGGAGATCATCGGCTGGCGGGTGGTGCCCGCGGTAAGGCCCTTCGAATCCGGCCAGAAGTTGAAATCGGTGTACTCCGTGGTGTCCAGGTACGCCCCTCCGCCCCAGCCGCCGATGTTCAGGATCCTGTTGTCGCGCATAAGGACAGAAGTGTGGCGGGAACGGCTGACGGCCTCTCCCTGGTCGCTCCAGGAGGGCAGGTCGGGATCGAAACTTTCCGGCACGGACTGTATGACGCCGGAGATCTCTCCCCCGATCAGCATCACCTTGCCGTTAGGGAGAAGAACCGTGCGATGGCCGGCCCGGTTCAGTCCCAGCGTTTCGGTCTCCGCCCAGGCGCCGGCGGCGTAAAGTTCGCAGCGCCTCGAACTCTGGTTATTGTCCGAGCCGCCGGCCACCAGTACCCTGCCGTCGCGCAGCAGGTTGGCGGTGTGGTCGTAGCGGGCGTAGACCATGGGGTCCGCAGCGGCCGAAGTCCTGGACTGGTAATTGTATATTTCGGTCTCTCTCATCGCGCCGAAGGCGTTTATGCCGCCGGCGATAAGGACATTACCGTTCTTGAGAAGGGTGGCGGTATGCTGCGACCTTCCCGTTACCAGGGTTCCCCCGGCTATCCAGTGGGCGGCCGAAGCGATGTATATTTCGGCCGTGTTCGAATAGGCGCCGGTGGTGGAGCCGCCGGTCACCAGGACATTGCCGTCCGGCATCAGCGTGGCCGTGTGGAGCTGCCGTATGGTGCTCATGGAGCCGGTGGGGACCCAGGTCTGGGTATTGGGGTAGAAGATCTCGGCCGAACCCACGGCCGTGCCGCCGGGGGTTATGCCGCCCGCGGCCAGCACATTGCCGTTGGGCAGCAGCGTGGTCGTGTGATTGGCCCTGGGCGAGCTCATAGTCCCGGTGGGAGTCCACTTATTGGTGGACGGGTTCAGCATTTCGCAGGTGGCCAGCGGGGTGGCGCCGTCGGTTCCGCCGCAGGTGAGTATCCTGCCGTCGGGCAGCAGCGTGCTGGTGTGGAAAGCGCGCCTGGAGGACAGTTTCGGCCCTTCGGCCCATTCCCCCGCCAGCGCCGGGATCAGGCCGTAGTCCACGGAGTTGGGGTTGAAGACCCCGGCGCCGCAGTCGTTGGCGGGATCGGTCTCGCAGTCGCGGCCGCCCAGCAGCATGGTGTCGCCGGCCGGGGTGTAGAGAGCCGTGTGGTCGAAAGTGGGAAGCGAGTGAAGTCCGGTGGCGTCCGGGGAGGTCAGGTCGGACCAGATGTTCTCGTTGGGGGTATAGGCGAGATGGTTGGAGAAGATCATCGCGCGCACGACCATGGTGGACTGGTCGAAAACATAGGAGGCGTTCTTGTCCCGTATGTGCACCTCGGTGGCGGTGAAATCCAGACGCAGCTGCAGATTTACCACCTGCGCGCCGGCGGCGGGGTGCGCGTTGAGGTTGAAATCCGTGGTGGGGTAGCCGCCCACCGGAGTGGCGGCGAAGAAGGTGGTATAGTCCTCCAGCGGGGTCATGTTGGCCATGTCGGCCGTTACTCCGGTAAAAGCGAGGTTCCCGGTGAAAGTGCAGTAGTCCTCGGCGTCGTTGCAGGCCCCGGCGGCAAGGTTGAGGGGAGCTACGCCCCCCTCTTCGATGCTGATCTCATAGTCGCCGTCGCCGTGCGAGATGGTGCCGGAAAGAATGGTCGCCTGTCCTACGATGCTGGCGCGGTATATGTCGGGCAGGTCGAACGAGACGCTGGTGGTCAATGTCCCGCTGATGCGGCCGATCTCGCCCGGCAGGATCTCCTCGGTCCCGGAAGTGTTCAGGACGGATGAAACTGAATTGGCGCTGGACGTGACGCCCTGGGGCTCGAATATGGCCGTGCCCGAAGGGGCGGACAGCGAAACCGTGGCGTCGAAATCGCCGGGCTCGTAGTCGTCGCCGAGCAGGAGGCCGACGGCCTTGCCGTCGACTACGGCCGTGCTGTTGCCGATGGTGAATTCCACGTTCTCTATGGCGATGGAGGGGCTCTCGGGGCTGGGCGTCGGGGAGATGAAGATCTCCGAGTCCACCAGGCGTCCGGAGACCGGCCTGACCAGCTTGAACTTCAGCGGGAAATTGATGCTGCTGGTATTGGCTATGTTGGCGGTGGTGTTGCCGGTGGCGGTGAGGCGTATTATCGTGTTGGTGTCGGCCAGGTCGGGGCCGTCAGTGAAGAAAGTGGGGTAGATATTGCCGTAGCCGCGGTGGGTGCGCCAGCGGCCGTCGGTCTCCAGAATGGCCGTGTGGCGGGCGACGCGGTAGGGCATCAGGTTGAAGGTGCTTTCCATCAGCGCGACCCGGGCGCCGTTCTGGTCGAAGAACTCGGCGCCGTCGAGGTAGCCGTGGTTGCCGGAATCCTGCGTGTTCGCCGGCATGTCGTACTTGAGGTGCCAGCAGTCCTCTTCCAGGCTGTCCTCGTCGAACATGCAGCGCCACCGCTGGGAGTCGTTGAAGCCTCCGGCTATCATTACCAGGCCGTTGTTGAGGACGGTGGCCGTGTGGTCTATGCGGCCCTGCAGCAGCGACGCTACCGGCGTCCATTGGCCGGTGCCGGGGTCGTACATCTCGTTCATCGGTTCGTAGATCCAGGCCGTACCGCCCGCGTTGCGGCGGCGTCCGCCGCTGACTAGGACACGGCCGGAATGCAGAAGGGTCGCCACGTGGTTCACGCGCGGGCTGACCATGGTGGGCCCGGCGGACACGCCCCCCGCAGCGGTGACATATTCGCAGGTCCCGGTGACGGCGGTGATGGCGCCGGACTGGCCGCCGCAGATCAGCACTTCGCCGTCATGGCTTTCGGCCGTGAGCAGCGTCGCCGTATGGCCGGCCCGAGCGGTTGAGAGGTTGCCGAAGGCGGCGCACTCTCTGGTTTTCGGGTCGCAGACCTCCAGCGAGGTTATGGGCGTCCCGGCATTGTTGAGTCCGCCGGCGATCAGGACGCGGCCGTCCGACATCAGCGTGGCGGTATGAGAGGACCTGGCGGTCACCAATCCCCCGTCCCCTCCCCCTCCGGTAGTCCAGGTCACCCATGCGTTGGTGGCCATGTTGTATGACTCCACCTGGTCGGTGGCGCCGGAGACGCCGCTGCTTCCGCCGCTTATCATGATGTTGCCGTCGGGCAGGAGCGTGACCGCGTGGTTGTGTCTCGCGGTATTAAGCGCGGAAACGCCCGCGGCCATAAAGGCCGGGGCCAGGAGAGATAAGGCCAGGGTTTTCCTGAAATTCATATAGCCGCGTCCGGTGATAGTCTATCGAAAGCCTGTTACAGGATTGTTAACGAATTTTTAAACTTTGCCCTTATTCCACGGTCACTATGGAGTCCCCGGTCGGGGCCTTGGGCTTGCCCGGGTCGGCTGTCTTCTTCCCGTCCACGGTGAAATGGTAGGTGTAGGTGCCGGGCAGGATATAGACCTCAGCCCGCCACCCCCCGTTCTTCCTGGACATCTTTATCTCGCGCCAGACGCTGAAGCTGCCGGCCATGGTCACGGATCTGCCGGGGCCTTTGTACTCGAAAAGCGTTTTTACCGCCTTGGTCTTGGCCGGCTCCGCGGCAGGGGCGGCCTTCTCCGTGGCCGGCGCGGGTTTTTGTTCAGGAGCCTTTTCGGGGACGGCGGCCTGCTCCTTTTTTTCCTCTTGCTCCTCGAATTTGGGCAGGGGCACCGCCTTGGGCGAGACGCTTACGGTGTCTTCGCTGAAGTAGAGGCTTACGCGGTCGTAGAGGGACAGGGCGGACGCTCCTACTATAAGGAGGCTGGCCAGGGCCGAGAGGGCCCAGAAAGATTTGCTGTTGGTAAGTCTGGCGGGCAGAAAATAATATCCTTAGTCTTCAAAATACTGAGCGGGCGATGGGAATCGAACCCACGTCTAATGCTTGGGAAGCACTCGTTCTACCATTGAACTACGCCCGCGCACTTACGGATGAATATTATAATAAAAATAGATTAAATTTCAACTGCCGCCGCGCCCGGCCAGCGCCAGGAATTCCTGCCTCACCTTGGGGTCGGTGCCGAAGCAGCCCAGCAGCGAACTGGTGACCGCCAGCGAGGTCTCGTTCTTAGCCCCCCGCATCGTCATGCACATATGCCTGGCCTCAATTATGACGCCCACGCCCTTGGGCTTGAGCTTCTGCTGCAGCGTCTCGGCTATCTGTATGGTCAGGCGCTCCTGGATCTGGAGGCGGCGGGCGAAGGCGTCCACCAGCCTTGGGATCTTGGAAAGCCCCACTATGGTGTGATCGGGGATATAGGCGACATGGGCCTTGCCGGTGAAGGGAAGCATGTGGTGTTCGCACATGGAATGGAAGGCGATGTCCTTGACCACCACCATCTCGCGGTAGGGGACGGTGAAAAAAGCGCCGTTGAAGATGGCGTCTATGTCGGCCCGGTAGCCGGAGGTCATCTCTTCCAGTGCCCTGGCGACCCGGGCCGGAGTCCTTTTGAGTCCCTCGCGGGACGGGTCCTCTCCTATTTCTTTAAGGATGGTCTCTACAAGATGTTCTATTTTAAGCGACATAATGGGTAAATTCTACAAAAAAAAGCCCGCCGCGCGGGCGGGCTTCTTCGGCGGGACGGGCTGCGCTACTTGGAAGCCACGTGCAGCCAGCGGCTGGTGGCCTTGAGCCTGTAGGAAGAACTTTTAAGGCTCTTCGTCTCGGCCGCTATCCCGGCCCAGGCGTCCTTCTCCGCGAGTATCTGTTTCACGCTCCTGGTCCCGGCGGCGGACTTGCGCGACTTTTTGGACGAGGGGGCGTCGCGCATGGCGGACTTCTTATTGGCGGCCGCGGCGCGGGCCGCGATGGCGCTTATCTCGGCCGATTTGCGGCTGATCTTGCCGCTGTAGCTGAGTATGGTGCGGGTGTATTTCTCGGTCTCGGAGCCGGGGACCGCCTCGGCGAAAAATTCCTTGTTGAGCCAGGAGATATGGTCCAGGTTCTTGCGCACCACGCCGAGGGTCTTCTTTATGCCGGCCAGTTCCTTTACTGTGACGGGGCCGTTGGCTCCTTCCAGGTTCTCGATGGCCTCGTCGAGCAGTTCGTCCTGGCGCACCAGTTTGAAAAGGATGTCTTTAAGGCCGGACAGGTCGCCGGCGGACGCGACCCGGGTGATGTCCTGTGATTCGGCGGCGGCCGGCTCTCCGGCGGCGGCGGGGCATGAAAAAACAAAGGAAGCCGCGACTGCCAGTATTATGTGTTTGCCGTTTATCTTCATCTTACGCCTCCGGAACGGGGTCTGCCGCGCATATAGTTTACAAGTCCGGACCAGGTCTTTCACGGGCCATAATTCCCCTTGCCGGGCGTTAAAAGGCCCAGGCAGGGGTAGGACTTTAGGGCAGGGGTTTACTTGCGGCGCTTACGGAGCCAGTCGAGGGCGTCTTTTTTCGTCTTGAGGCGGCCTTCGAAATGGAGCAGGTTGACCTGGTCCAGCAGGCGTCCGATCTCCGGCCCCTCGGGAACGCCGGCCGCCTTCATTACCTCGTTGCCGTTGAGCAGGCGGTCGGTGCGTTTTGCGATACCCTTGGACAGGTAGGTCCTGAAGAGCATGTTGACGGCCTGCAGGAAGCGGAGGGTCTTTTTCAGGCCGGTGCGCGGCAGCCCCTTGGGCGGTATGCGGAAAGGGGGCTTTTTGGTTGCCGGGAGGGCGCGCAGCAGGTCGGCCGGACGGACATAGCTGGAATGGTCGGCCCAGGAGAGGAGCAGCAGCGGCAGCGAGTATTCCCCCATCTCGCGGAAGAACCTGTATATCGCCCGGTCGGAGATGTCGTCGTTGTGGGCCAGGTTGCCGACCCGCAGGTGCTGGGCCGTGACGGCCGAGACGAGCCGTATGTCGGCGCGGGAGAAGCGCAGGCGCTCCATGACCTTTTCCGCCATCGCGGCGCCGTGCTCCTCGTGGCCGAAGAAGCGCAGGCGGTCGCCCATCACTTTCGCGCGGGCCGGCTTGGCTATGTCGTGGAGCAGGGCCGCGGTCTTGAGGGCGCGCGCCGCCGGGGCCGCGGCGGCTATCTCTTTCCCCCCCGATATGGCCGTTTTAATGTGCGAAAGGAGGTAGTCCATCCGCTCGACCACGTTGAACGTGTGCTTGAGTACTCCTCCCTTTCCGTAATAGACCTCGGCGCATTTTAGCTGCGGAGCCAGTTCCGGGAAGATCTCCAGCAGCAGGCCGGCCTTGTGCATGGCGCGCAGGGTGTCCGCGGAGACGGGCGTGGCGAAGACGCGCGAAAGTTCCTCGTGTATCCTCTCGGCCGCGGCCGACTTTATCAGCGCCGCCCGGGCGGAGATCTCCGCCAGCAGCCGGCGGTCGGGCGCGAAGCCCAGCTCGGCGGCGAAGCGGAAAGCGCGCAGCATGCGCAGCGGGTCGTCCTTTACCGCGGAAGGAGCGGCAAGTTTCAGCCGGCGCGCGCGCAGGTCCTTGAGGCCGCCGAAAGGGTCGATGAGCGCGTCCCGCTTCACGCCGGCCACCGCAAAGGCAGCGCCGGTCCAGCGGGCTTTTATCTTCCAGGCCGGGGCGGCCATGGCGTTAATGGTGAAGTCGCGGCGGGCCAGGTCGGGCAGTATCGAACCTCCCTCCATCGGCGCCAGGTCTATCTGGGCCCCTTCGTCGCCGCGCGGAGAAAGGCGGTAGATGGAGCGCTCCGCGTCGAGCGGGAAGACGGCCGCGCCCAGCAGGCGGGCCAGGGCGGAGGCCCGCGCCCGGAAATCGCGGCACGGGGGAACGGCGAAATCGAGGTCCTTGACGGGACGGCGCAACAGCAGGTCGCGCGGCGCGCCGCCCACCAGGTAGGAGGGGCCGAATACCTTTTCGACCCCGGCGGCGGGATCCCTTTTCACGAGAGTTTCGTCTTGAGCCGTTTTTCGAGCTCCATGCGTATCAGCTCCCGCTTGAGCACCTTCTGCAGGCTGTTCTTGGGCAGCGACTCCACGAACTCGACGTCGCGGGGGCGTTTATAACCGTCCAGGTTGGCCTTCATGTACTGGTTGAGCTCGGTCCGCTCCATCTTCTCGCCGGGCTTGACCACGCAGAAGCACTTGATGGTCTCGTTGCCGAATTCGTCGGGTATGCCGATGACCGCGACCTCCTGCACCTTGGGGTGATGGCAGATGACCTGCTCCACCTGGGCGGGGAAGACCTTCAGGCCTTTCACGATGATCATGTCCTTCTTGCGGTCCCGGATGAAGATGTAGCCCTCCTGGTCAACTACGCCTATGTCGCCGGTGCGCAGCCAGCCGTCCTCGGTGAACAGCGCCTTCGTCGCGTCCTCGTTGGCGTGGTAGCCGCGGGTCACGTTGGGCCCGTGCACGCAGATCTCCCCCTCCTCGCCGCAGACCAGTTCCCGGCCGTGCTCGTCTATTATCTTGACGCGCACGCCGGAGATGGGGCGTCCGACGGAGCCGTGTTTGCGCGCCTTGGGGAGGTTGATGGAGACGACGGGGCTGGTCTCTGTCAGGCCGTAGCCTTCCAGTATCGGTATGCCGAAGGCCTCCTCGAAGAGGTTCTTGGTGCTGTGCGTCAGCGGAGCGGCGCCGGAGAGGCAGTAGCGCACACGGCGGAAGGCCCAGTACTTGAGGAAGAACTTTTTGAGGCCCCTGGCTTCCTTGGCCAGCACGCCGTAGATCTGAGGCACCGCTATCATGATGGTCACGCCCTCGCGGCCCATGGCCTGCAGCCAGGGCTTGGGCGGCGTCAGGCTCCGGACTATGAGCGTCTTGGCGCCGATTAGCAGCGGGGTCACCACGTTGCCGGTCCAGGCGAAGGTGTGGAACATGGGCAGCAGGCACATGAAGACGTCCTTCCTGACCGGCTGCAGGCCGTCGATGGCCGCCCTGGCGTTCTCGAGCTGGTTGTGATGCGAGAGCAGAACGCCTTTCGGGTTCCCGGTGGTGCCGGAAGTGTAGAGTATCGAGATGATGTCGTGCTCTTCCGCCCAGGGCTTCTGCGTCTGCGGATGGTAATGGGCCTTCTTGAGGCTCTGCCAGAAATCTTCAACGCCGTCGAGCCCGGTGAAGTCGGCAGATAGCGTGAATTTAAGCTCCGGCAGCCGGGGGCGGACGCGCAGGTAGTTCTTTACGAACTCCTTCTCTGTGACCACGCCTTTCGCGCGGCAGTTGTCCAGGATGAAGAACAACTCCTCTTCCTTGGAGACCATGAAATTTATCGGGACCGCCACGGCGCCGAGCTTGGCCAGGGCGTAGTAGGAGACGACGAACTCCACCGAGTTGCGCAGGGCTATCGCGACGCGGTCGCCCTTGCGCACGCCCAGCTGCCAGAACATGTCGGCGGCGCGGTCGGTGGAGTAAAGCAGCTCGTGGTAGGTGGTGCGCTTGTCGCCGGTTATGAAGGCCGTGTTCTCGGGCTCCTGCGAGGCAGTGTGGGCCAGGCTGGAATAAATGTCCTTGAAATGGGTTCTCATAGGTGAATTATTATATCAAAGGCGGCGGCAGGCTGTGGTAGAATATTAGCCGATATCACGGAGGGAAGGGCTTATGAAAAAAGACTGGCATCTCAAGACCGCGGAAGAAACGCTCGAAGGACTTAATTCTTCGGCGAAAGGCCTCTCCGCCGCCGAAGCGGGAAAGAGGCTGGCCGAATACGGACCCAACGCGCTGCCCGAGAAGGCCGGCGCCGGGCCGCTCAAAATATTCCTCTCCCAGTTCGGCAGCCCGCTTAACTGGATACTGCTGGGCGCGGCCGCGCTGAGCCTTTTTATGGGCGAAGTCGCCGACGCCGGCGTCATCGCCTTCATCGTGCTGGTCAACGCCGTCATCGGCTTCTACCAGGAGTACAAGGCCGAGCAGTCCGTTCGCGCTCTCAAGAAGATGGTCGTCTCTTCCGCGCGCGTCATACGCGGCGGCTCGGAGTCCTCGATAAAAGCGGCCGACCTGGTCCCCGGCGACGTGATACTGCTCTCCTCCGGCGACAAGGTGCCGGCCGACGCCAGGCTGCTGGAGGCCAACAGCCTCCGGGTGGACGAGGCGATGCTAACGGGAGAATCGGTGTCCGCTTCCAAGGACGCCGGCGCCGCGCCCGAGGAGAAGGCGCAGATAGGCGACAGGCTCAATATGCTCTACATGGCCACCTCCGTGGTCTCGGGCAGGGCGAAAGCCGTCGTCACGGGCACCGGCACGGCCACGGAGATAGGCACCATCGCCGGCCTGATGCAGGACACGGTCTCGGCCGTGACTCCGCTGCAGAAAAAGCTGGAAAAATTCACCAAGCTCCTGGGGCTGATACTTTTCGGGGTCGGCGCGGTCATACTGGTGCTCGGGGTGACCCGCGGAGAATCCCTCAAGACCATGCTCATGACGGTAATAGCCGTAATTGTCGCCGCCATTCCGGAAGGCCTGCCGATAGTGGTCACCATCGCCATGGCCATCGGCGTCACCCGCATGGCCAGGCGCGGCGCTATAATAAGGAAGCTGCCGGCCGTGGAGACGCTGGGCAGCACCACCGTGATCTGCTCGGACAAGACGGGCACGCTGACCCGCAACGAGATGACCGTCAGGGCCGTTTACGACGGGGACGAGCTTTACCAGGTCTCCGGCACCGGCTATTCTCCCGACGGGGAGATCTTCTGCGGCAAGGAGGCCTGCGAGGGCGGCAGCCGGGAGAAGCTCGACAAAGTGCTGCGCGCCGGCCTGCTCTGCAACGAATCTTCGGTGTACCGCGAGGGCGAGGTCTGGAAGGTCACGGGCGACCCTACGGAGGCGGCGCTGATAGTGGCCGCCGCCAAGGGCGGCCTGAAAACCGAAGAGGAGAAGAAGAATTACCCGCAGGCCGGCATACTGCCTTTCGAATCGGAATACGGCTACATGGCCACGCTGCACCGTTCCGGTTCCGGCAGCCTGCTGTTCGTCAAGGGCGCGCCCGAGTTCGTCTCGGAGATGTGCTCGCTCGAAGACGCCCGGCGAAAAGAGATAATGGCGACGGCCGAGGACCTGGCTTCCTCCGGCATGCGCGTTCTGATGACGGCGCAGAAGGCGCTGCCCGGCGGGGCGGAGCTTAAGCGGGAGGACCTCAAGAGCCTGGACTTCACCGGCCTGCAGGGCATGATAGACCCCGCCCGCCCCGAGGCCCTGGAGGCGATAGGCAACTGCCGCAAGGCCGGCATACGCCCCGTCATGATAACCGGCGACCACGCCGTGACGGCCCAGGCGATAGGCCGCGAACTCGGCATCGGCGGGGATTCCCCGCGGGTCATAACCGGCCGCGAACTCTCCACGATGAGCGACGAAGCCCTCTACGACGCCGTCAAGGACGTGTCGATCTACGCCCGCGTCGCGCCCGAGCACAAGCTGCGCATAGTCAGCCAGCTGATGAAGCGCGGCGAGATCGCCGCCGTGACGGGCGACGGCGTCAACGACGCTCCCGCGCTCAAGGCGGCCCATATCGGCGCCGCGATGGGTATTACCGGCACCGACGTGGCCAAGGAAGCGGCGGACATGATAGTCACCGACGATAACTTCGCCAGCATCTACAACGCCGTGGTGGAGGGCCGCGTCGTGTTCGACAATATCCGCAAGGCGGTATTCTTCCTTATCCCCACCGGGCTGGCTTCCGTGCTGTCCATCTTCGTTACCATGTTCGCCGGGCTGCCGCTGCCCTATACCGCCATACAGCTGCTCTGGATAAACGTGGTGACCAACAGCCTGCAGGACCTGGCGCTGGCCTTCGAGCCGGCGGAGCCGTCCGTCTACGAGCGCCCGCCCAACGACCCGAAGGAGGGCATCCTTTCCAGGCTTATGGTGCAGCGCACGCTGATCGTCGGGACGGTCATAGCCCTGGGCGTGCTCTACAACTTCAAGATGGCCATAGCCGAGGGGCTTTCGGTGGAGGACTGCCGTACGGTGGCCATGACAACGATGGTCTTTTTCCAGTTCTTCCAGCTCTGGAACTCGCGGTCGGAGACTCGCTCCATCTTCAGGATAAGCCCGCTCTCCAACCCTTTCCTGGCCTTCAGCATGCTGGCCGCGCTGGTGGCGCAGATACTGGTCATCTACGAGCCGAACATGCAGCGCTTGTTCCAGACCACCGCCCTGAGCGAGCCCCAGTGGATAAGGATAATCCTGACCGCCTCCACGGTGATCCTGGTAGTGGAACTGGACAAGTTCATCAGGAGCCGCGGCAAGGCTCCGGCATAAATGAAAAAGCCGCGCGCGGCGCGGCTTCCGGACTACGGGGACCCCGCCTTCAGGCGGGGTCCTTCATTTTATCGTACAGAGCTTCGAACTGCGGGACCAGGCGGGCGAAGGCCTCGAGCACCTTCGGGTCGAAATGGGCCGGCATCATGCGGCCGTCGCCTTCCAGCAGCGTCTTCACCGCGCCCCCGTGGTCGTAATTGGGCTTGTACACGCGCGAGGCGCGCAGCGCGTCGTAACAGTCGGCGACCGAGGAGATGCGCGCTTCCAGCGGGATGGCCTCGCCCTTAATGCCGTTGGGATAGCCTGTGCCGTCCCAGCGCTCGTGGTGGCAGAGGGCTATCCGCCTGCCCATCTCCAGGTGCGGGTGGTCCCCTATTATCATCGCGCCGAAAGTCGGATGCTTGCGCATCTCGGCCATCTCAGCGTCGTCGAGTTTGCCGGGTTTCTTTAAAATGTGGCTGGGAATGTGAACCTTGCCCACGTCGTGCAGCGTGGCCTGGGCGCGTATATCCTCTATGAACTTCTCGGATCGACCCAGTTCCCGCGCCAGCAGGGCCGCGAACTCCCCCACGCGCAGGATGTGGTTGCCCGTGTCCACGTCGTTGGCCTCGGCGGCGCGGGCGAGCGCGTGGATGACGTAGTTGAAGGCGTCCTCGAACTCGGTGGCGCGCAGGATGTTCTTTACGCGCAGCAGCAGCTCGGGCAGGTCTATGGGCTTGGGCAGGAACTCTTCGGCGCCGGCCTCCATTCCCTTCATCTTGTTCTCTTTCGAGTCCAGCGAGGTGATCATGATGACCGGGATATGGCTGGTCTCGGGGTTGGATTTTATCGCCCGGCAGACCTCGTGCCCGTTCATGATGGGCATATTGATGTCGAGCAGCACCAGGTCTATGTTCTTCTGCGCGATTATCTCAAGGGCCCGCTTGCCGTCCTGGGCCGTGAAGGTCTCGAAGCCGTTGGGGACAAGCAGGCTCTCGAGCAGGTCGAGGTTGAAATCCTCGTCGTCGACGCAGAGTATCCGGTGAGCCCTGTTCATCCCTTCCCCCTCAATATACCCTGGCCCAGATGGCCTTGAGATATTCCCCCTCCGGGTAGTCGGCGGCGACGGGGTGGTCGGAACCGGCGCCGGTCTTCTTGAAGATCTGCAGCCGCTTGCCCGAGGAGGCCGCGGCGGCGCGCACCACCTGCGAGAACTCCTGCATGGAGACCATGCCGCTGCACGAGCAGGTTACGAACACCGCGCCTTCGTCGGCCAGCGCCATGGCGAGCCGGTTGAAATCCTTGTACTTGTAGAGGCCTTTCTCTTTCTCCTCGCGCGACGAGACCACCTTGTAGGGATCGAGGACCACAAGGCCGAACTTCCTTTTGTTGGCCTGCATCTGGCGCAGGTAGGCGAAGGCGTCCACGCAGACCGCGTCGACCTTGACCTTGTTGATGTTGGCGTTGCGCTTGGTCTGGGCCGAGGCCTCGGGGTCCAGCTCCACGCAGGTGACATCTTTCGCGCCGCCCAGTTTGGCCGCGTAAACGCCGAAGCCGCCGGTATAGGCGCAGAGGTCCACCACGCTCCTCCCGCCGGCGAGGGAGGCGGCCAGCAGGCGGTTCTCGCGCTGGTCGCAGAAGAAGCCGGTCTTGTAGCCGCCCGAAGGGGTCACCTCGAAAAGGACGCCGTTCTCGTTTATCCGCACGCGGGGGCGCGTGGCCTCGGGCTTCAGCTCGAAGCCCTCCATCTCCTGGGTGAAGGAGGTGGCGCGGTGATGGAAGACGGCGTCGGGGTAGTGGAGGCGGAAGGCTTTTTCTATGGAGGCGGCCATCTTGAACATGCCCAGCGAGTAGAACTCGAGCACCAGGTGGTCGCCGTAGATGTCTGCGGTCAGGCCGGGCAGGCCGTCGCCGTAGTCGTGGACGAGGCGGCAGGCGTTCGTCGTCTGCGGGAGGCGCAGCACGTCGCGGCGGAACTCCACGGCCCGGCCCACGCGCGCGGCCAGCCAGGCG
>DNQL01000268.1 GCA_003500765.1 Elusimicrobiota bacterium
CTGGAGCGGGCGGAAACCGGGCCGGCCATGGGCGCGCTGCGCCTCATGGACCCGCAGGCCGCCGAGAGCATCCTCTCCCGGCTGCCCGCGGAGCCGAAGGACAGGATCACCGGCGCGCTGCCCAGAGAAGTGCGGGACCAATGGGCTTCGAACCTTACCTTCCCCAAGGGCAGCGTGGGCCGCATGATGGACCCGGTCTGGGCTGTCTTCCGGCCGGAGATGACCGTGGCGCAGGCCGTGGAGGAGCTGCGCGAACTGGTGAAGCGCGAATTCATCACCTACGCCTTCGTGACGGACGCCGGGAACAGGCTCATCGGCGTCATCGTTATGCGCGACCTTCTTTTCGCGGACCCCCGGGCGCGGCTGGACGAAGTGATGCTCAAGACCCCTTTCAGCCTGCGCGCCGACATGCAGCTCATGGACGCCATGCGCGAGGTGCTGACGCGCCATTTCCCCGTCTACCCGGTGACCAATTCGCTGGGCGTGCTGGCGGGCGCCGTCAGGGGCCGGCGGCTGTTCGAGGCGCAGGCCATAGAGATAAGCGCCCAGGCCGGCAGCATGGTCGGCGTCGAAAAGGAGGAGAAGCTCTCCACGTCCTGGCAGCGCAGCTTCAGGTACCGCCACCCCTGGCTGCAGCTCAACCTGCTCACCGCCTTCGTCGCGGGCGGCGTGGTCAGCCTTTTCCAGGGCACCATAGACCAGCTGGTGATACTGGCGGCTTTCCTGCCGGTGCTGGCCGGCCAGTCGGGGAACGCCGGCTGCCAGGCGCTGGCCGTGACGATACGCGGCATGACGCTGCATGAGCTCAAGGACGGTTCGGCCTGGCGGCTGATGAGCAAGGAGAGCCTTCTGGGTCTGTTCAACGGTTTCATCGTGGGCCTGGTGGCGGGCGCCGGCATGTTCCTGCTGGCCAAAAGCCAGGGGAACCCGCAGGCTCTGCCGCTGGCGCTGATAGTAGTGGCCGCGATGACGGGCAGCTGCATCGTCAGCGGCCTCTTCGGCGCGGTGGTGCCGATAGCCCTCAAGCGCCTGGGAGCCGACCCCGCTACGGCGTCGAGCATCTTCCTGACCACCGCTACCGACGTGGCCAGCATGGGCCTGCTGCTGTCGCTGGCCACCGTCTTCCTGCTCTGACCGCGCCGCCGCGTCCCGGACGGGCCTTTTGACGCGGCCGGCCTGGGCCTTTCTTCCCTGTCGCGTCCGCTTTAAAGGGGATAGAATAGACGCATGAGCAAAAAACTCCTGCGTCTTTTTATTCTCCCGCTTTACCTCTTAACACTTCCGCTATTCCTCTCCGCGCAGGCCGTTCCGGCCTCCTTCGCCGCGGATGGGAAGGCCTCCTCTTCCGGCTACTACCTATCCCCTTCCTCGCTGGACGTCTCCGCCATCCCGGCCGCGCCGGCGCCGGGCTCGCGCGCCGACCTGGAGGATTTCGAGACCATCTTCGCCTGGCAGCAGTACCGCACCGCGGAGCAGTGCGCGGCGGCGAAGACGGAGATGTCGCATAATTTCCAGGTCTTTTTCGGCGCCATAGACCCGTTCTACGACGACCAGGCCCCCGAAGTGAAAGGCTTTTTCAAGAACCTCGAGAAGGATTCCACGGCGGCCCACCGCCATTTCAAGGAGATCTACCGCCGGGACCGGCCTTTCGTCCGCGACGAACGGGTCAAGCCCTGCCTGCCGCGCGTGGCCGGCTACGCCTATCCCAGCGGCCACTCTACGATGGCCCGCCTTTTCGCCCGGGTGCTGGCCGACCTGGTCCCTTCCCGCTCGGCCGAGTTCATGGCCCGCGCCGACCAGGCCGCGCTCAACCGCGTCATCGGCGGGGTCCACCATCCGACCGACCTGGAGGCCGGCAAGGCGCTGGCCGACGCGCTCTACCGCGAGCTGCGCTCGCTGCCGTCGTTCAACTCCGACATGAACGCCCTGCGCCGCCACCTGCGCTGAACATAAGCCGTCGTTTTTTGTATCATTTAGCCGTACCGGGCCCGCTGAAACGCGGGCCTTCCTAATGGGAGAGAGGCGATAAAACGATGAAAAACACGATACTGGTGGTCGGCTCGGTGGCGCTGGATTCGGTCAAGACCATACACGGCAGCACCGACAGGGCGCTGGGCGGTTCGGCGGTCCATTTCTCGCTCTCGGCCTCGAATTTTTCTCCGGTAAAGATGGTCGGCGTGGTGGGCGAGGATTTTCCGGCCCATTTCAGCCGCTTCCTCTCCCGCCGCAATATCTGCACCGAGGGGCTGCAGGTGAAGCCCGGCAAGACCTTTCACTGGGAAGGCGAATACGACCGCGATTTCAAGAACGCCACCACCATCGCCACGCATCTCAATGTTTTCCAGCAGTTCCGGCCCTGCCTCAACAAGACCCACGCCCGCTGCGGCGTGCTGTTCCTGGCTAATATCGACCCGGACCTGCAGCGCGGCGTGCTCAAGCAGGCGAAGAACTGCCGGCTGGTGGCCTGCGACACCATGAACTACTGGATCTCTCTCAAGCGGCGGTCGCTGCTCAAGCTGCTGCCCGACGTGGACCTGCTGTTCGTCAACGAGGAGGAGGCCCGCCAGCTGACCGGCGAGCATAACCTGATAAAGGCCGCCCGCATCGTCTCCAAGATGGGCCCCGACGCCGTGGTCATCAAGCGCGGCGACAGCGGAGCCATACTGTTCTACGGCGGAGAGACGCTCTCGATGCCGGCGCACCCGGTGGAGAAGGTGGTGGACCCCACCGGCGCCGGCGACACCTTCGCTGGCGGCTTCATGGGCTACCTGGCCTCGGCCCCGGACTGGAAGAATTTCGCCACGCTGCGCCGGGCCATGGCCTACGGCACCGTGATGTCCTCGTTCAGCGTCGAGGACTTCAGCGTGCGGCGTATGGGCCGGCTCACCAAGCCGGAGATGGCCCGCCGTTACGACAAGTACGTGGGCGCCCTGAGGGTTTCTTAAAAGCGTAGGACTTTAGTCCTAGGAGGGGCGTAGGTCCCCTGCCCTTACCCTCCGGCGCTACGGAGGGTATACTTTTATATATCCCAGCGCAGTCAAGGTGATACGCCTATGTTCAACAAGACTATCCTGCCGCTATTCCTGGTGACTTTCCTTTGCGCGGGCGCTCCGCCCGAACGCGACCTGTCCAACCCGCTGCCTAACTGGGTGGACCCGGCCCGCGAAACCGCCGTCTCTTCCGACAAGATATTCGTAAACCGCCTGCGCACTCCCACTCCCTCCGGCTTCCGCATACCCGCCGAGTACGAGCCCGTAGGGGCCGTGGTCCTGGGCTGGGCCGGCTATACCGACATGCTTTCTTCCGTCGCCCGCGCCGCCGCCGGCTCCGGGGCCAATGTGCTGGCCGTCTGGGGCCCGCAGTCGATCTCGGGCGTGCCCGCGGAGAACTACACTCCCGTGAATCTTTCCATCGACACCGTCTGGGTGCGCGATTACGGCCCGTTCGGCCTGACCGGCCCCGGCCGGCTGGGCATAGTCGATTCCATCTACCGCCATTACAACTACAGGCCCGACGACGACGCCCTGCCGGTCAACCTGGGCCGCCTGATGAGCGTGGACGTGTTCGGCGTGCCGGTGATACTCGACGGCGGGAACATCATGTTCGACTCCTACGGCAACCTGTTCATGACCAAGCGGACCTACCTGTGGAACTCGAATATGAGCCAGGAGCGGGTGGACGCCGCGCTGAAAGAGTATTTCAAGGTCAAGAACGTCTACGCCTTCGACTATGCCGGCTATCCCGGCCAGCCTAAGGATGGCACCGGCCATATCGACATGTTCATGAAGCTGCTCAACGACCACACGGTGCTGATCGCGCTGGCCGATACCGAGCCTTTCAAGTCCAACTCCGAGGCGGCGCTGGCCTGGTTCCAGAACCGCCGCGCCCCCGACGGCCAGCCCTACAAGGTCATAACGGTGAAGGGCTGGGATAACTACGGCACCTGGTACACCTACACCAATTCGCTTATCGTGAACAATACGGTCATCATGCCGTCCTACCGCGGCAAGGCGGCGGAAGAGGCGGCGGCCATAGCGGCCTACCGCGAAGGGATGCCCGGCGTTAACGTGGTGCCGGTCAATTCCGACTCCAGCATACGCGCCGGCGGCTCCATACACTGCGTGACGCAGACCATACCGGTGCTGCCCGGCAAATCCGGCGCCGCGGACTACGCCGGCGAGGTGAAAGAGGCCGCCGCGCCGGTCTCCCCGGCCCTGGATCAGCTGCTGGAGATGTCGTCCAAGTGAGTCTTGTTCCCCTTATGAAAAAAGGCCCCTCCCCGGGGCCTTTTTGTTTGAGTGAAGAAGCGTTAAGGATATGATCGAATGATTAAAAAGGAAGGGGCGATCCGCGGTTTCGTCCGCAACCACAAGGTCCTCAGCTTTCTGATTGCCCTGCCGGCCAGCCTTTTCCTGGTACTTGCCGTGCTGCTATTGTACGACTACTATAACCCTCGCGCGTTCATCGCCGCGTACAGAGACTACCGGGAAGGCAGCTATGTCGTATACACCCGGGGGATGTGGTCGGACTGCGGCCTGGATTCCCGGGCCCTGCTCCACGAGAGGTACGGTGTGTCTCTGGTCAATTTCGGCTGCATAGGGGGCGACTCATATAACGACGCCTATTCCCGGGCGATGAAGGCCCTGCTCAAGCATAAGTACAAGCGGGATATATTCGAAGAGGTTTACCAGGACGCCTGCGTGAAGTCCGCGGATGGCGCGGTCAGTTTCGGGAATTAAGTATTGTGTGCCCGAATAAAAAAGCCCCCCGGGTAACGGGGGGCTTTTTTTATTATGAGGCGTCCTGGTCTCAGTTGAGGCCGGAGAGCGACTCGAGCAGCTGGTAGGCGGGGAAGTTGCCGGCTACCTGGTAGTCCGGGTTCTCCACGCGCTGGGCCAGCTCGGGCAGGTTCCGCGACGGTATCGTGGCGGTGATGGCCGAGAGCTTGGTCACGTCCTCGCCGCGGCAGCCGTCGGAGGCGCACACGTTGGAGACGCGGCAGTTGCCCTTCCAGACGTAGTCGTTCTCGCCGCGCACCAGGATGCCCTCTATGACGTGCGTCCTGGCGTTGAACACCGCGGAGCCGGAGTTGCCGCCGTAGGTGTCGAGGTTGGCGACGAAGTAGCCGGGCTTGTTGATGTTGCGCACCGTGGCGCCGCCCGCGATCTTGGTGGGCAGGCCGGCCGGGTGGCCGATGACCAGCAGCGGGTCGCCGTTCTGCAGCGTGTCGGCGGTGTTGTACTTGAGCACGGCGTGATTTGTCACGGGCCTGTCGAGCTTGATCAGGGCCCAGTCGGCGCCGCTGCCCACTTCCTCGCGGCCGATGAGCTGGGCGCAGGAGTAGACTTCGGAGGCGGCCACGCTGTTGGGCATGACGCCGGCCTCTTTGACGCCGAAGCCGAAGACGAACTTGGTGCCGGTGCAGGCGGACTCGCTCCTGACGCAGTGGCCGGCCGTCATGATGACGTCGGGGGCCACGAGCGAGCCGGAGCAGAAGGCGCCGTTGACCTGGTCGTAGAAGGGCTCTTCCTTGCAGAGGCTGTAGCCCTGCGCGTAGGAGCGGGTGGCGAGCTTGGCGGTGTCGCCGTTGATGGTCACGTCGCCGGCCTTGAAGAGGCCGACCGTGGAATCGGCCAGCTTGAGCAGGGCCTGGTCGGTGACCTGGTAGAGGTCGAACCTGTCGTCCGCGCCGTAGATGACCTTGTCGTTGGCGAAAGCGCCGGCGGAGAAGGCCGCGAGCGCGAGTACAGTAACGAGAGTTTTTTTCATGCAGTTCCTCCTGCTTTATGCTGACTAATGTCAATTTGACAATAATCTATTGAGTATTGTCAATAGAAAATTTCCCCAAAGACCTATGTCTTCTCTTACCCGGGGACCCAGGCTGTATGGGCAGGGGGGCCTATTCGTCGGCCATGGCTCGGAAGCCGCAGCCGGCGCAATGAGCGGGCATCGGGCCGCGGCCGGCTATGGAGGCGCGCAAGGCGGCGGCCTCCGGGGAGGAGAGTATATCCGCCAGCGGCTTCGCGCGGAGGTCGCCGAAGGCCATGGCGCCGTCGCAGTCTATGCAGCAGGGTACTACCCGCAAGTCGGAGAGTACCGCGAAATGGTGGCGCAGGCCCAGGCAGCCGGTCTTGCCGCCTCCCGGCCCGGAGCCGGGCCAGGAGAAAAGGCCGCCGCCGGCGAAAAAGGTCCGCTCCGCCAGCTTCAGCCGCCGCTTGCCCGGGTCGGGGGC
>DNQL01000243.1 GCA_003500765.1 Elusimicrobiota bacterium
GTTCCCTGAAAGCAGTGACGGCCGCCGCCCGCGACGCGGGCGTGAAGGTCCTTACCGTATACGCTTTCTCCACCGAGAACTGGGCGCGGCCCAAGCTGGAAGTCCGGGCCATCATGACGCTGCTCTGCCGCGCGCTGCGCGAGTACGCCAAAGAGATGAAGGAGAAGGGAGTTCGCCTGACGTTCAGCGGGCGGCTGGACGAGATGCTCGCCCCCGTAAGGAAGCAGGCCGAAGAGACCATGCGGCTGCTGGAGGGCGGTCGGGATATCACGCTTAACATCGCCCTCAACTACGGCGGCCGACGGGAGATAGTGGACGCCGTCAACGCGCTGTTGGCCGGGAAGAAAGGGCCGGTGACCGAGCAGGATATTTCCAGCCGCCTCTACACCTGGCCGCTGCCGGACCCCGACCTGCTGATACGCACCTCTGGCGAGATGCGCATCTCCAATTTTCTGCTCTGGCAGACCGCCTATTCCGAATTTTACGTGACCGACACGCTCTGGCCCGCCTTCAAGGGCCCGGAACTGCGCAAAGCCCTGCTGGACTATCAGCGCCGCGACAGAAGGAAAGGAACCTAAGGAGCCCCCGATGCTGCTTCCCCGCATACTCACCGCCGTTATCGGCATCCCCCTCGTGGTGTACCTGGTCAACCTGGGAGGCATTCCCTATTCCCTATTCATCCTGGCGATAATAGCGCTCGCCCTCTACGAATACGCCACCCTGCTGCGCATGGGCTCCAGGCCTGTGCAGGTGCCGGTGCTGATGGTCTTCGGACTGCTGCTGCCCGCCGCCATGTCGCTCGGGAATTTCGGAGTCTACCGCGAGGGCGGCGACAATTATGCCGGTCTTTTCCTGGTACTGCCGGCCCTGGCCGCATTCACCGCCGAATTCTTCTACAAGCAGAAGTACCTGGAGCGCATCGCCTTCACGCTGATGGGCGTTTACGGTCTGGCCTGGCCGCTCTGGCACATGGCGGCCCTGCGCGAGCTGCGCCCCGACGGCAAGGGCCTAACTTTCCTGATGCTGGTAACCGTCTGGTTCATGGACACCGCCGCCTACGCCGCGGGTCGGGCGTTCGGCAGCCGCCAGCTTTCTTCTATAAGCCCCAAGAAGACCTGGGAGGGCGCTATAGCCGGCTTCGCCGGCGCCTTCATCGCCGTCTTCGCGATACGGGTCTTCATGAAGGATACGCTGAGCGCGCCGCTGGCGGCCTGGCTGGCCGCGGCCATCGGCGTAGGCGGCCAGCTCTCCGACCTGGCCGAGTCGATGATAAAGCGCGCCGTCGGCGCCAAAGATTCCTCAACGCTGCTGCCGGGCCACGGCGGCGTGCTGGACCGGTTCGACTCGTATATCTTCGTCGCGCCCCTCATTTATTACATAGTCGTGATCGCGAGATAGAATGAAAAGAGTGGCGATACTGGGTTCCACCGGCTCTATAGGGCGCAGCGCCCTGGCCGTTGTGCGCGCCCACCCGGAGGAATTCCAGGTCGTGGCGGTGGCGGCCAATTCCAACGTCAAAGAACTCCTTCAGCAGGTCTACGATTTCAGGCCCAAGTACGCCGCGGTATTCGGCCACGAGGCGCACAAGGCGGCGCGCGACATCATGCCGCGCGGCGTGAAGCTGCTCCCCCCCGGCGTGGAGGGGCTGACCGAGATGGCCGCGCTCGGCGAGGCGGACGTAGTTCTCAACGCCGTCTCCGGCTCAGTCGGCTTCGCCCCGCTTATAGCCTCGATACGGGCTTCAAAGCATATCGCGCTGGCCAACAAGGAGCCGATGGTCATGGCCGGCGAGACCATCATGCGCGAGGTGTGGCGCTGGAAGGCGACGCTGCTGCCCGTCGATTCCGAGCCCTCTGCCATCTTCCAGTGCCTGGAAGGGCTCAGGACCAGGGATTACGCCTCCGTAATTTCGCGCGTATTCCTCACGGCCTCCGGCGGACCTTTCTATAAGACCAAAGGCAGCCTGGCCGCGGTGAAACCCGAGCAGGCTCTCAGGCATCCGCGCTGGAAAATGGGCCCCAAGATAACTGTGGACTCCGCCACGCTGATGAACAAAGGCCTCGAGGCCATAGAGATAAAAAATTTCTTCTCGCTGCCGTTCAAGACCATAGAGGTGCTGATACACCCGCAGTCCATAGTCCATTCCGCCGTCGAGCTGAAGGACGGGTCGGTGCTGGCCCAGATGTCGCTTCCCGACATGAAGCTCCCGATACAATACGCCCTGACCTGGCCCGAGCGTATGAAATGCCCGGTGAAGCCGCTGAACCTCTGCGAGATAAGCAAGCTCGATTTCTTCAAGCCGGACTTCAGGCGCTTCGAGTGCCTGGCGCTGGCTTTCGAGGCCGCAAAGAAAGGCGGACTCTATCCCGCGGTGCTCAACGCCGCCAACGAGGTAGCGGTGGAGCGCTTCCTGGCCGGGGCGCTGCCGTTCACTTCGATACCCAGGGTAGTTGAGGGCGCGATGGCCGCCGGAAAGTGGCGTCCTTCCCCCCACCCGCCTAATTTCTCGGAGGTCATAGAGGCCGACGAATGGGCGCGGACCAAGGCGGCGGAGATAGCCGCCGGCAGGCGCGCCAAAAAGGTCAAGAGGTAAAAACATGATAACTTCGATAATAGCCGTTCTCATCACTTTCGGTCTGGTGATATTCCTTCACGAGCTTGGGCATTTCCTGGTCTGCCGCGCGGCGGGCATAAAGGTCGAGGCCTTCTCCTTCGGTTTCGGCCCCGAGCTCTGGGGCCGCACCAGCGGGCCCACCCGTTACTCGATACGCGCCATCCCGCTGGGCGGCTACGTAAAGCCTGCCGGCGAGAACATAGAAGAGGTCACGGGCCACCCGGACGAGTATTTCTCCAAGCCCTGGTATACGCGCCTGGCCGTCGTCTTTGCCGGCCCGACGATGAACTATATTCTGGCCTTCTTTCTTTTCGCCGGCGTCATCATGGTCATGGGTGAGCCGGTGCCGTCGGACGAACCGGTGATAGCGGAGCTCAACGCCGGATACCCGGCCGAGCGCGCCGGCATACTGCCCGGCGACCGCGTGGTGTCGGTGGACGGCAAGCCGGTCGCCACCTGGCAGGAGATGGCCGCGATAATCCGCTCCAGCCCCGAGCGCGGCGTGGCGCTGGTCTACGAGCGCGAGGGCGCGAGAAAAGAACTGACCATAACCCCGCAGCCGGACCCGAGCGGAAAGATAGGCCTTATCGGCATCGCTCCCGGTATCGGTTATAAGAAAGTCCCGGTCCTCAAGGCCGTCGAGATGGGCCTGGGCCAGTGCTGGTACTGGACGGCCTTCACCGTCAAGACGCTGGCCCAGAATATTTACCGCCGCGAGAAGCCCGACCTGGCCGGCCCGATCGGCATCGTCGGTATAGTCAGTAAGGCCGCCCACACCGGCATGGCCGATTTCGTCTTTCTCATCGGACTTATCTCGGTAGCCGTCGGATTCTTCAATCTGCTGCCGATCCCTCTGCTCGACGGCGGCCATGCCGTGCTCTATCTCTGGGAGGGCATCTCCGGGCGCAAGCTGACCGTGAAGCTGCTGCGGGCCGTCAACAGCGTCGGAATAGCCATGCTGCTGAGCATACTGCTTTTCGCCACATACAGCGACATAATGCGCCTGCGAGGCCCCAAAAAAGCCGAACAGCCCGTTCAGCAGGAAGAGGTCAAGCCCTGATGTCCTCGCCGCTTATAGGCCGCCGCCGCAAGACCCGCCAGATAAAGGCGGGGGCGCTGCGGATAGGCGGCGGTGCGCCGATAAGCGTGCAGTCGATGTGCAACACCCGCACGGAGGACGCGCGCGCCACCGTGGACCAGTGCCGCAGGCTGGAGGCGGCCGGCTGCGAGCTTATACGCGTGGCCGTGCCCGACATGGCCGCGGCGCGCAAGCTCGGCCGCATAAAATCCGCCCTCGGCGTTCCGCTGGTGGCCGACATCCATTTCGATCATACCCTGGCGTTGGAAGCGGTCAGGCAGGGCGCCGACAAGATCCGCATAAACCCGGGCAATATCGGCGACAGGTCCCGCGTGGCCGAGGTCGCCAGGGCCTGCAAGGCCGCGGGCGTGCCGATACGCATCGGCGTCAACGCCGGCTCCCTCAAGGCCATACGCAATTCCCCCCGTCCGCGCTGGACCCCGGCTAAATGGGCAGCCGTCATGGTCAAAGAGGCGCTCGACGAGGTGAAGACGCTCGAGCGCCTGGGCTTTCGCGACATAGCGGTATCGCTCAAGGCCGACGACCTGCACCGCACCGTGCTGGCCAACAGGCTTTTCGCCGCGCGCTGCGACATCCCGCTTCACCTGGGCGTTACCGAGGCGGGCAGCTCGCTGGCCGGCACCGTCAAATCGTCGGCGGCGCTTTCGCTCCTCCTGGCCGACGGCATCGGCGACACCGTGCGCGTTTCGCTGACCGAGGACCCCGCGCTTCAGGTGCGCGCGGCCTACGAGATACTCAAGGCCTTCGGCCTGCGCGCGTACGGACCCGACCTGGTCTCCTGTCCCACCTGCGGCCGCTGCCAGGTGGACGTGGAGAAGACCGTCAAGGAAGTCGAGAACGCCATCTATTCCAGCAGGGACCTGCTGCGCCGCTCGAAGGGAATGAAGATCGCCGTCATGGGCTGCGTAGTGAACGGTCCCGGCGAGGCTCGCGAGGCCGACTTCGGAGTCGCCGGCGGCAAGGGTCGCGGCGTCTGGATAGAAAAAGGCAAACAGATCAAAGTGGTGAAAGAGAGCGAGTGGGTCCGGGAGATAATCCGCAAGATCCGCTCCGCCAGATAAAGTGAGACCAACTATGAACAAACCCGCAGATCAGCAGAAGAAAACCGCCTCCGCCGTTACCCCCCGCGCGCAGGACTACGCGCAGTGGTACCTGGACGTCATCAAGAACGCCTGCCTGGCCGAACATTCGCCCGTGCGCGGCTGCATGGTCATCAGGCCCCACGGCTACGCCATCTGGGAGAAGATGCAGCGCGAGCTCGACGACAGGTTCAAGGCCACGGGCCATGAGAACGCCTATTTCCCGCTGTTCATCCCTCTTTCCTTCCTGGCGCAGGAAGAGAAGCACGCCAGCGGCTTCGCCAAGGAATGCGCGGTCGTGACCCATCACCGCCTCAAGTCCATCGACGGCGTGATAGTGCCCGACCCGGAGTCGAAGCTCGAGGAGCCGCTCGTAGTGCGGCCCACCAGCGAGACGATAATCTGGGCGCAGTACAAGAACTGGATACAGAGCTACCGCGATCTGCCGCTGCTGATAAACCAGTGGGCCAACGTCGTGCGCTGGGAGATGCGCACGCGCCTGTTCCTGCGCACCGCCGAGTTCCTCTGGCAGGAGGGCCACACCGCCCACGCCACCGAGAAGGAAGCGCGCGAGGAGGTGTCGCGCATGCTTGACGTCTATGCCGATTTCGCCGAGAACGTCATGGCCGTCCCCGTCGTGAAGGGGACCAAGACCGAGGGCGAGCGCTTCGCCGGCGCGCTGGACACTGTCTGCATCGAGGGCCTGATGCAGGACGGCAAGGCGCTGCAGATGGGTACCAGCCATTACCTCGGCCAGAACTTCTCGAAGAGCGCCGACGTGAAGTTTCAGAACAGGGAAGGCCAGCTCGAGTACGTATACGCCACCAGCTGGGGCGTGAGCACGCGCCTGATCGGCGCCCTCATAATGACCCATTCCGACGACGCCGGCCTGGTCCTCCCCCCCAAGCTCGCCCCCATACAGGTCGTCATCGTGCCGATCTACAAGACCGAAGAGGAGATGGCCAGGACCATCGAAGAGTCGCGCAAGGTCGCCGCCGAGCTGAAGGCGCAGGGCGTGGCCGTGCGCGTGGACGAGCGCGACGGCATGATGCCCGGCGCCAAGTATTACGAGTGGGAGGGCAAGGGCGTCCCGCTGCGCATAGAGGTCGGCCCCAAGGACCTCGAGAAGGGCTCCCTCTGCATAGCGCGCCGTTTCCTCGCCGACATTCCCGGCGAGACGCCCGAGCAGCAGCGCAAGCGCAGGAAATCCTTCCTGCCGCGCGCCGAGGCCATAGCCTCGATAAAGCCCACGCTCGACGCGATGCAGAAGGAGCTCCTCGAGAAAGCCCGCGCTTTCCGCGCCTCCCGCACGCGCGTCATAGACACGCTCGAAGCCTTCGAGAAGTTCTTCAAGGAAGAGGGCGGCGGCTTCGCCTGGGTGCATTGGGCGGGGACGGCGGAGCAGGAGGATGAGATGGCCAAGCGCTTCGAGACCAGCGTCCGCTGCATCCCGTTCGACGACCAGCTCCCCGCGGAGGCCCGCGGCGAGGGCAAGTGTATACTCACAGGCAAGCCTTCCGCTATCCGGGTCCTCATGTCCAAGTCCTACTGAGCCCGCGACGACGGATATCTTATGCGTAAACTGACCGGCGCCTGTCTCCTTCTGACGGCGCCGGTCGTTCTTTTCGCGGCGGCCCCGCAGATCCCCCCGGCCGCCCCGTCTGTGGAGATCTCCTCTCCCCTCCCTTACGCCCTCCGTTCGTCCCGGCCGGCGGACTTCGACCGCGGCTACGGGGGCTACGACTGGAAAGCCGGGCTGGTCTTTTTTTCCGACGCCTCCGGCCCGCTGCCGGCGCTGGAACTATGGCGCGGCGGCGCCGCGCTGGACAAGGGCGTGCTGCTCTACGCCTCGGACATACCGGACCCCGATGACGATCACGCTTTTCTCCGCGGTCTGGGCGTGCCGGTGAAGCGCGTCTATACCACGGTATACAACCAGGTCGCCGACGCTTCCACCACCTATACCACCGACCAGATATACCGTTTTGACACCCGTACGATCATGCTCGTTCCCTCGCTGGCGGTCCCTTTCAGGGAAGGCCGCGGTTTCCGCGCCGGCGGCCTGCTGGGCCTGCCGCTGGCCCGGACTTCGTACGAGCTGGACGCCGGCCTGGACGACGGGTCGCGTCTCCGTGAGGACGGTGAGGCTTTCGGGATCGGTATAGCGCCCGGTCTCTACGCGGGCGTGGCGCCGGGGGCGGCGGCCGGCGCGGGGCTTACGCTGGACTTCTATCTTACCTATACCCGCCTCTGGTTCTTCTCCGGAGGGCGCAGGGCCCGGGACATGGGCCGCGAACTGGACGAACTGCGCTTCGGCTTCGCCGCCGGCTGGCGCTTCCGCACCTACAAATAACACGGTTTCCCTCACGACTTAAGGAAGAACCATGCCGGGGGCACGCCTCCCCCGGTTGTCTCCTTAATGGGTCGCTTGACGGGCAAGGTTCCCTCGCCGGGCCTTCCGAAGCCACATCGGAGGCTTTCCCCAAGCGGAGCTCGGGGACCGGCACTGCCGGACGGGCATGAATGTTCGAGGCCCGAGGCGCTATGCACCCGGGCCGAGTTCGTGCCCGGCCGAGCGAAGCGCCGGGTGCATTTTAGAAAGCCGAACCCGTGGCGGAGTGAAGGCCCGGCGAGGAAGCCTGCCCTCAGCCCCGGGCATAGGTTTATTCCTGATTGACGGCTTGGGCGGCGCTTTATTTAGAGTTAATAGAAAAAACGTGT
>DNQL01000130.1:0-5840 GCA_003500765.1 Elusimicrobiota bacterium
AGAAAGGCGACTTTTCTTTTTCAGCCTCCGTTTCCACTGCTTCCGCCTCGGCTTCGGCGTCCGGGACCTATCTCTATGCGGATGGCCGGCTGGCCGCGGACCTCTCCGGTTCCGGCGACCTGACCCTTCCGGGCGGGCTCGAACTGCGCGGGATCTCCCTGGCCGCGTCGGCCGAGGGGAGTGAGGGGACCTTTTCAGCTTCCGCGGACCTGCGCGCTTCCTCGGCGTCGGCGCCCGGCTTCGGCGCGGGCCCTATCAGGCTTTCGGCTTCCGCCCGTTCGGGGCCTTCCCCGGTCTTCGACGCCGCGCTCGAAGCGGCCTCGCTGTCGGCCGGGGCCATCCGCGTCTCTTCTTTGGCTTTCAGGAGCGAAGGCTCCCCGGAAGACCACCGGTTCGAGTTGACCGCGGCCGCGCCGGCGGGGGACCTGCTGCTGGCCGGTTCGGGTTCCTATAAGGAGAGGTGGGACGCCGGGATCACGGCCCTCGAAGGTTTCGGCCTGCGCCTGCTCCGGCCGTTCTCCGCCTACGCCTCCGGCGAAGGGGCGGGCTTCTCCGGCCTTGCCCTGGCTTACGGCGCCGGGGAACTTACCGCCTCCGCCGATTATTCCGGCGGCCGGTTTTCCGCGCTCGAGGCCGGGGCCGCCGGCTTCGAGATAGCGGCCGCCTCGGCCGTCGTCCGCCAGCTCTCCGCGGTCTCGGGCACGCTGGACGCTTCATTCAGTCTCTCAGGCGCCCCCGGGGCCCTGGAGGGAGGGCTTTCGCTGCGCTCGTCCGGCATCTCGGCCGGAGGGGTCGCGATAGGCCGGCTCAAGGTCGACGCTGATATCTCAGGCGGAAGGATATCCTCCAGGGAAGCCTGGCTGGAAACACCGGGCGGCCGGCTGGAATCCTCCTTCTCCGCCGCGCCGGGCGGTCACGGAGCCGATAATTATTTCACGGTGGTTTCTTCGGACACGGACGTTTCTTTCCTCTCCGCCTTCATGCCCGGCGTAGAGCTGAAGGCCGCCCTGCTCAACTCCGATATCAGGGTTTCCCGCAGCTCCTCCTCCCTGGCCGTGGAGGGCAAAGCCTCGCTGGCCGCCGCCGGGATGAATTTCGCCGGGCTCGGCCTGAGGCTGGGGCCCGTGGACCTGGACCTGCGGCCCGCGCCGGCCGGAGACGGCGTCGCCGTGTCGGGATACGCCTCCTCCAACGGCGGCTGGCTGGAGGCGGAGGGAAAACTTTCTTCCGCCGGGCCCGACCTGCGCCTGCGCGCTTCGCGCATAAATTTCAGCTCCCTTTACGGCATACGCGGCTCCGCGGCTTCGGCCGCCATGCGCGTCTCCGGACCGTGGGAAGCCCCGCTGTTCGCGGGCAGCTTCGGCCTTTCGGAGCTGCGTTTCGACCAGGAGCGCTGGGACAAGGCCCCGGCTTCCGGCGACGACCGGCCTTCGGCCTACGGCCTCGACCTCGCCTTCTCCATACCCCGCAACGCCTGGTACCGCAGCAAGGAGGGGACGATAGAGGGACGCGGCGATATCGTCGTCAAGAAAGAGCCGCTGCGCTCGCCGTTCGTTATAGGACAGATCGAGAGCGTCAGGGGAAGCTACGCCTACCTGGGCAAGAGTTTCGACGTGAAGAGCGCCAGGATAAGTTTCTCGGGCAAGAGCCCGCCCGACCCGGGCATCTACCTGCTGGCCGCCTACGACGACAAGGTGAATTCGATGCAGGTTTACTTCGAAGCGGAGGGAACGATGCGTTACCCGAAGTCCCGGCTTTATTCCGAGCCTCCCATGGAGCAACGGGACATCATGTCGGTGATGGTCACCGGCCGGCCGCTCTACGCGCTCTATTCCAATGGTAACGGGAAGGAAAGTCCCAGCGGTTCCGCTACCTCGGCCGCGCAGGCGGTGGCCGGCTATATTTCGGGCCGCGCGGGGCTGCTGGTCAGGGATAAACTGGACCTGGACGTGCTTAATATAAGGATGACGCAGGAGCGCCGCGCCGACGTGACGGTGGGCCGCTACCTGACCAGCGACCTTTTCGTCAGCTACGGCCAGACGCTGGGACCGCGCGGAGAGAAGCGCGTCAACGCGGAATACTCGCTGTCGAAGTATTTCAGCCTGGAGGGCAAGACCTCCACGGAAGGGCTTTATTCCGCCGACCTTCTCTTTAAGTTCGGTATCCGCTGACGGGGAGGGAGAAGAAGAACCTGGTGCCGCGGCCGGGCTCGCTTTCCGCTTCCAGGCGGCTGCCGTGGGCTTCCACGAAGTCGCGGGATATCTTCAGCCCGAGGCCGGTGCCGGCGGCCGTCCTCCTACCCTGTTCGGTCCGGTAGAATCCGGTGAATATGGATTCCAGGTCCTCGCGGGATATCCCTATGCCGCTGTCCTTCACGGAGAATTCAGCCAGGCCCGCCGAAGATCGCTTCAGGCTTATCACTATCTCGCCGCCGGACGGGGTGTATTTTATGGCGTTGTTTATCAGGTTGGCGACCACGAGGGCGATTATGTCCGGGTCGCATTCGATGGGGACCACCTTTTCCGGGAAATCGGTGCGGAGCTCTATCTCCTTGTCCTTGGCCAGGTAGGAGAGGTGCTCCAGGCTTTCGAACACCAGCTTACGGAATTCCGTCTCCTTCTTCTCGAGTTTGAAGCGCCCGGTCTCCAGCCGCGCCTTGTTCAGGAACGTCTTTACGGTCCTGGCTATGTTGCGGTGAGCCTGCTCCAGTATGAGGTAATACCTGGACGTCTCCTCGTCCCTCCGTCCTTCCGTCATATCGGCCAGCAGCGAGACGGCCAGCTGCGCGCTGACGAGGTAGTTGTTCAGTTCGTGGCTCACCAGAGATACCATCTCGGAGTTGACCGCTGCCAGCCGCTCCTGTTTTTCCATGGCGCTCCTGAGCTTGTGCAGCGTCACGGCCACGGAAACGAAGAAGATAAGCCTTATGCCGGCGTTCCAGTAGGCTATCCCCGGGTGGCTGTAATACTGGGCCCCCAGAAGGTAGTCGTTTACCAGCCATAGGGCCGCGCTGGCCGCGGCGAAGCCCAGGGCGGGGATCAGGCCCAGACCCCAGGCCGATATCGAGACCGGTATCAGGTAAAAGGCGGAAACGCCTATCTCGATGCCTACGGCATAGTCCAGCGCGGCTATGAGGGAGAGGAGAACCGCGGCGCAGAAGAACGAACGGGTCCGGGAGGCGAATATTCCGGCTATCATGATATACGGAATTATACATATTGTAGGCGGCCCGGGTTATATCTGGTAAAATGTAGTCCGACCCATATGTTATGAGTGAGGAGACCCCATGAAAAAGACTTCAAAGACCTGCGGCTGCGCCTGCGGCTGCTCCCAGAGCTCGCTGACCTCTCCCGCCGACGCCATAATGGCGCTCTGCGTGATGGCCATGGCCAGCGACGGCAAGCTCGAGAAGCACGAGCTGTCCCGCATCGATCAGATGATAGCGATGAGCCCGCTTTTCGACGGCGTGATGAACGCCCGCGACTACGCCGCCTGCATCTCCGAGACCATCGCCGAGAAAGGCCGCGCCGCCGTGATAGAGGAAGCGGCCGAACTGCTGCCGGCGCGCCTGGCGGAGACCGCCTACGCCTGGGCCGCCAGTATGGTAATGGCCGACGGCAAGGTCGTTTCGCCTGAGCATAAGTTCCTTTCCTCCATACGCAAGCCCCTCGGCTTGCACGGCGTCCTGGCCGGAAAGATAAACGCGGTGGTCGCGATACTCAACCGCGCCAAGTAACGGGAGAAGGGTGAGCTCCGACAGGGTAGTGTACTCCACGGGGCCGGGCGGCGTCGAGATATGCCCGAGATGCCGCAAGGCCCCGTGCTCATGCCCGGAAGGACTTGCCGGGCCCGCCAAACCCAGGACGCAGACCGAGCCGGTGCGGGTTTCCTACAGGCGTACGGGGAAGGGCGGGGGGATGACCCTCGTCGAGAAACTGCCCATGCATCCTGCGGGGAAAGAAGAGATCCTCTCCAGGTTCAAGAAGCGCCTCGGGGCCGGAGGCACGGTCAAGAACGGCGTCCTGGAGATACAGGGCGACCGCAGGGATTTCGTAAAGGCCGAGCTCGAAGCGGCCGGCTACAAGGTCAGGCTCATCGGTTAAGCGTCTTTTCCCGCCCCTCTTTCAGACCCTCCGCTCCACTTCCCGCCGGCCAAAATGCTAAAATATGGGGACGCGTCGCCCTTACAGGGCCCGCGATGGAGTCCTCTGACTGCAGGCTGCCGGCGGCTGACCTCAAAATTCCATCGGAGAGACTTTCGCCCGGACGGGTGTTCTTCTTCCGTCCCCGAGCGGACAACGTTTTATGATCACGCTTCGCAATGTCTCCAAATCCTTCGGCGGCCAGTCCCTGCTCGAGGACGCCTCCCTCCAGATAAACGACGGGGAACGGTTCGCCCTGGTCGGTCCCAACGGGGCCGGCAAGTCCACCCTTTTCAAGATGATGCTGGGACAGGAGGAGGCCGACGAGGGGGAGCTGCAGTTCAAGAAGGGGACCGTGGTCGGCTACCTGCCCCAGGAGAACCCGCCGGTCTCCGACCTGACGGTACTCGAAGAGACCCTGTCGGAGCTCGACGATTTCGACGGGCGCAAGGAGGCCGAGGCCAAGGCCGTGCTGATGGGCCTGGGCTTCAAGGTCTCCGACTTCACGCGGAAGGTAAGCACCCTCAGCGGCGGCTGGGCGATGCGCGTCGCCATGGCGCGGCTGCTGGTCAAGAAGCCGGACCTGCTGCTGCTCGACGAGCCCACCAACCACCTGGACCTGGATTCCATGCTCTGGCTGCAGGATTACCTGGCCTGGTATCCCGGCGCGGTCTTCATCATCTCCCACGACCGCTCCTTCATAGATTTCCTCTGCACCGCCATCGTCTCGCTGCAGAACAAGACCCTGCGCGTTTACCACGGCGACTACGCCAATTTCCTGGCCCAACGCGAGTCCGAGAAGGAGAAGCTCCTCTCGCAGTGGAAACAGCAGCAGCTCGAGATAGCCGACATGGAGGATTTCATCGCGCGCAACCGGGCCCGCGTTTCCACCGCCTCGCGCGTGCAGAGCATGATAAAGCGCCTGGAGAAACTCGACAGGATAGAGCTCCCTCCGGAGAACAAGACGGTCAAGATACGCTTTCCCCAGCCGAACCGCACGGGGACCAAGGTGCTTGAGCTCAAGGACATCTCCAAGACCTACAAGGTTCCCGGCCACGAGCCCATAAAGGTCTACGAGAACTTCAATTTCGAGCTCAACCGGGGCCAGAAGCTGGCTTTCGTGGGGCGCAACGGGGCCGGCAAGAGCACGCTGCTCAAGATGCTGGCCGGTGTGGTAGAACCGGACTCGGGCGAGCGCGTGCTCGGGCTTAACGCCAAGACCGGCTATTTCTCCCAGCACAGCACCGGCATACTGGAGCCGCGCCGCACCGTCATCCAGGAGGCGATGGACAACGACCGGATGAATCCCGAGCTGATGGTCCGCACGGTCCTGGGCACTTTCCTTTTCCCCGGCGACAACGTCTTCAAGAAGGTCTCCGTCCTCAGCGGAGGAGAGAAGAGCCGCCTCATGCTGGTCAAGCTGCTGCTGGACCCGCCGAACGTCCTGCTGCTCGACGAGCCCACCACCCACCTCGACATTCCCAGCGTGGAAGCGCTGATCGCCGCGCTGAAAGAATACGAGGGCACTATCTGCTTCATCAGCCACGACCTCTATTTCATAAACCAGCTGGCCGACGCCGTGGTGCACGTGGAGAACGGCAAGGCCACGGTCTATCCCGGCAACTACGAGTATTTCCACAGCCGCCAGGAGCAGATGAAGGCCGAGGCGGAAGCTGAGGCCGCGGCGAAGGCGAAGAA
>DNQL01000130.1:5867-6406 GCA_003500765.1 Elusimicrobiota bacterium
GAGGAGCGGAGGGTGAAGCGCGAACGGGAACAGGCGGAGCGCCGCCGCGAGAAACTGGCCGGGGAGATAGCCGCGTCGAAGAAGAAAGTGGAGGAGCTGGCCGCGCGCCTTTCCGACCCGGCCGTGCACGCCGATTACGAGCTGGTGAAGTCCATCGGGGACGAGATAAAAATTCTGGAAGCCGAGGCCGCCGATAAAGAGAGAGAGCTCTCCTGCGGCCCGGAGGCAGGACGGTGACGCCGGCCGCGGAGGCCGCGTCCGCCCCGCGAGGGGACAAGGAACGAATGCAACACGAAAGAACAGCGCGCAGGGCGGACCTGCGGAATATCGCCATCATCGCCCACGTAGACCNNCCTCGTGGACGCCATGCTGAAACAGACCGGCGCCTTCACCGACAAGAGCGGCGAAGAGGCCATCTGCATCATGGACTCCAATGACCTCGAGCGGGAGAGGGGCATAACAATACTTTCAAAGAACACCTCGGTGCGCCGCGGGGACGCGACCATACACATAGTCGATACCCCCGGCCACGCCGACTT
>DNQL01000130.1:6414-8009 GCA_003500765.1 Elusimicrobiota bacterium
TGGTGGACGGCGTGCTGCTGCTGGTAGACGCCCTCGACGGGCCGATGCCGCAGACCCGCTTCGTCCTCAAGAAGTCGCTTATCCTCGGCCTGCGCCCGATAGTGGTGATAAACAAGGTGGACCGGCCCAACTGCGACCCGCACGCCGCGCTAGACAAGGTCTTTGCCCTGTTCATGGAACTGGGCGCCACGGACGAGCAGCTGGACTTTCCCGTCGTCTACGCCGTGGGCCGCGACGGCTGGGCCTCGCCGGACTATCATAAGCCGGCCAGGGACCTTTCCTACCTCTTCGACACCATCATGAAGCAAGTGCCCGGGCCGCTGGACCTGGACTCGGAGCCGCTGCGGGTGCTGGTGACCATGCTCGACTACAGCTCCTATACCGGCCGCATAGGCGTCGGGCGCATAGTGCAGGGAGTCATCGCCTCCGGCCAGCAGGTTTCGGTAGGCTCTCCCGCCTCCCAGCCGGTCACCCGGAAGGTCATGCAGCTGATGGGCTACCGGGGCCTGGACCGCGTCAGCGTAAAGACCGCGCGTTCCGGCGACATCGTGGCCATAGCCGGCCTGGAAGGCATCGAGGTGGGCGACACCGTCTCTTCCGTGGAGTCGCCCGGCATGCTGCCGGGCCTGGAGATAGAGCAGCCCACGCTCTCCATGGAGTTCTTCGCCAACGACGGCCCCTTCTCCGGCCGCGAGGGCAAGTTCGTCACGATAACCCAGATACGCGACCGCCTTTACCGCGAGCAGCAGACCAACGTGGGGCTGAAGGTGGAAGAGATCCCCGGGCAGGCCGGCTTCAAGGTCTCGGGGCGCGGCGAGTTGCATCTGTCCATCCTGATCGAGACCATGCGCCGTGAGGGCTACGAGCTTTGCGTTTCCAAAATGGCCGTCATCACCAAAGAGGAGAACGGCGTCACGCTGGAGCCGGTCGAATACCTGATCCTCGACGCCCCGGCCGAGTTCCAGGGCGCCGTCATGACCGGCCTGGGCGCGCGCGGAGCCCAGATGAAGAACATGGTCCCCGGCGACGACGGCCGTGTGCGCTTCGAATACGTCATCTCCTCCCGCGCGCTGATCGGCTTTAAGTCCGAGTTCATGACTTTCACCAAGGGCGCCGGGCTGATGCATCATAGCTTCCACGGATTCCTGCCGGAGGGCAATTTCAACCGCCCCCCGCGCAACGGCGTCTTCGTCGCCAAGGAAAGCGGGCAGTCCGCCGGCTACGCCCTCAACGGGCTCCAGGACCACGGCATCATGTTCGTCGGCCCCGGCGAGGACATCTACGCCGGGCAGGTGGTCGGGGAGCATTGCCGCGGCAACGACCTGGTCACCAACCCGTGCAAGGAGAAGAAGCAGACCAATATGCGCTCCTCCACCGCGGACGCCTCCATCATCCTCACGCCGCCGCTCATAATGAGCCTGGAGCAGGCCATCGAGTACGTGGAAGAGGACGAGTTCGTCGAGGTGACCCCGAAGAGCCTGCGCCTGCGCAAGAAGATACTCGACCATTCCGTGCGCAAAAGGAGCGAGAAAGAGGAGTGAGGACGCTGACCGCCGCTCTCTGTCTCGCCCTCGCGGCGGCCGCCCCGCGGCCCG
>DNQL01000035.1 GCA_003500765.1 Elusimicrobiota bacterium
CCGCCCGGCCCTGGCCGCCCTGGTGGGCGAGGACGCGGCGGCCGGCGAACTGCGGGCCATACTCGCGGCCCAGGGCGTGCAGGCCTCCTTCCTGGTGGCGGACCCCGATTTCCGCACCATAGAGAAAACGCGGGTGATAGCCGAGCACCAGCAGGTGGTGCGCTACGACAAGGACCCCGACGGGAACATCCCCCGCGCGGCGGCCCTGCGCCTTGAGCAGGCGCTGAAGGACGAACTGGCCGCCGGAGCGAAGGCCGTAATCCTGTCCGATTACGGCAAGGGGATACTCGTGCCGGCTACCATTAAGCGCTTCACGGCGATCTGCCGCAAGTCCGGCGTCCCGGTCTTCGTGGACCCCAAGGTAGAACATTTCCGCCAGTACAAAGGCGTGACCTGCCTCACCCCCAATACGCTGGAGGCTTTCTCCGGCATGGGCCTGCCGGTGAAGGACGGCCCCGAAGCCGCGGAAAAACTCGGCCGGGACATAATCCGGGCGCTGGGGGCCAGGGCCCTGCTCATCACCCAGGGCGAGAACGGCATGACTCTTTTCGAGAAGCGCGGCGCCTCCGTTTCTTCCGTCCATATCCCCACCCGCGCGCGCGAGGTGTACGATGTGACCGGCGCCGGCGACACGGTCATTTCCGTGCTGGCCCTGTCCGTCGCCGCGGGCGCGGACCTCCACGAGGCCGCGCTTATCGCCAATTTCGCCGCCGGAGTGGTCGTCGGCAAGCTTGGCACCGCCGTGGTAACGCCCTCCGAGCTCAAGGAGACGATGAAAGAATGGCTGAAAACTGCCTGATAGTCATACCGGCGCGCTACGGCTCGCAGCGCTTCCCCGGCAAGGTCCTGGCCCCCATAGCGGGCAAACCGGTGCTGCAGTGGTGCTGGGAGGCGGCCGTCAAGTCCCGCCTCGGCCGCGTCATCGTCGCCACCGAGCATGAGCGGGTACTGGCTTTCGCCCGCTCCCTCGGCGCCGAGGCCCTCATGACCAGCCCGGCCTGCCAGTCGGGTACCGACAGGGTCTACGAGGCTTACCGCGCCTCGGGCGGGCGCCCCGCCTTCGTCGTCAACTTCCAGGGCGACGAGCCCTTCATGACCTCCGCCACGCTGGTCAAAGCGTTCAAAAAACTGAAAGCTTCGCCCGATTGCGGCATAGCGACGGCCTGCGCGCGTATAAAGGAGAAGGCCGATATCTCCAACCCCAACTGCGTCAAGATAGCGATGAACTCCGCCGGCCGGGCGCTGTATTTCTCGCGCTGCCCCGTGCCTTACCATCATGAGCTCTCCGACCTGAAGGGCTATCCTTATTTCAAGCACTGCGGTTTCTACGTATACCGGCGCGAGACGCTGGAGAAGTTCGTGCGTCTCAAGCCCAGCCCGCTCGAGCGGCTGGAGCGCCTGGAGCAGCTGCGGGCCATGGAGAACGGCATAGGCATAGCCGTGGCGGAAGTTCCGGCCCTGGGGCCGGCCATCGACGTGCCGGCCGATCTCAAGGCCGCGGCTGAATTCCTCAGGAAGATCCGGCGCTAGGAGGAGCGCGGGTCCGCCCCTCCGCGCGAGGGGCTTTTCGGGGTGTCGTGCGCTTAAGCGCGGGGATAAAATGACCAGATACATATTCGTCACCGGCGGCGTAGTCAGCTCCCTCGGCAAAGGCATAACGGCGGCTTCCATAGGCCGGCTCCTCAAGGCCCACGGCCTTTCCGTCAATATCGTCAAGTGCGACCCCTATATCAACGTCGACGCCGGCACCATGGCCCCCTTCCAGCACGGCGAGGTATTCGTCACCGACGACGGCGCCGAGACCGACCTCGACCTGGGCTACTATGAGCGCTTCCTGGGCCTGGACACCACCCGCGTGAACATCGTCACCGCCGGCCAGATCTACCAGGCGGTTATCGCCCGCGAGCGCGAAGGCGGCTACCTGGGCCAGACCGTGCAGGTGATACCTCATATCACCGACGAGATAAAGAAGCGCTTCCTCAAGGCCGGGGAGGGCGTGGACATAGCGATCATAGAGATCGGAGGCACGGTCGGCGACATAGAGAGCCTGCCCTTCCTCGAGGCCGCGCGGCAGATGCGCCCCGACCGCACCCGCAACGACGTGCTCTACCTCCACGTGACACTCGTGCCCTACCTCTCGGCTTCCGACGAGCTTAAGACCAAGCCGACCCAGCACTCGGTCAACAAGCTGCGCGAGATCGGCATAGACCCGGATATCATCGTCTGCCGGGCCGAGAAGACGCTCTCCCGCGAGATCAAGAACAAGATCGCCCTCTTCACCAGCGTCCCGAAGGAGGCGGTCATAGACTGCCCCGACGCGCAGTCAATCTACGACGTCCCCTTCCTGCTCAAGAAGCAGGGCCTCGACGAACAGATAATGATGCTGCTGCGCCTCAGGAGCGGCAAATGGGATTTCGACGAATGGACCGACTTCGTCAAGAAGCTCAAGGACGCCTCCTGCGCCCCGGCCGTGCGCATCGCGATAGCCGGCAAATACACCAAGCTCAAGGACTCCTATAAGTCGCTGGTCGAGGCCATAAACCACGGCGCCATCGCCAACGGCGTGAAGGCCGAGTTCGACTACGTAGACGTGGAGGAGAAGGACTGCCGCGAGCGCCTGGCGAAGGCCGACGGACTGATAGTGCCCGGCGGCTTCGGCGACCGCGGCATAGAGGGCAAGATAGAGGCCGTGCGCTACGCGCGCGAGAACAAGCTCCCCTTCCTGGGCATCTGCCTGGGCATGCAGTGCGCCGTCATAGAGTTCGCCCGCAACGTGCTGGGATACAAGGGCGCGCATTCCTCCGAGTTCGAGCCGAAGACCAAGTATCCCGTCGTCGACCTGATGGCGGCCCAGAAGAAGGTGAAGGACAAGGGCGGCAGCATGCGGCTGGGCTCCTACCCCTGCTCGATCAAACCCGGCACCCTGGCCCGCAATGTCTACGGGGCGGCCGAGATCAACGAGCGCCACCGCCATCGCTACGAGTTCAACCATAAATACGTCCCCGCCTACGAAAAGAAGGGCATGACGATAAGCGGGACGAACAAGAAGCTCAACCTTCCCGAGATGGTGGAGATAAAGAAGCACCCGTGGTTCATGGGCGTGCAGTTCCACCCCGAATTCAAGTCCAAACCGCTGGCGCCGCACCCGCTGTTCTGCAGCTTCATAGCCGCGGCGGTAAAGAACCAGAAGAAGGATTAGGAGAAAAATGGCAAAGCAAAGGACCGTAAAAGCGGGCAGGGTGTCCTTCTCCAACGCCGGCAGGCTGGCGTATATAGCCGGCCCCTGCGTTATAGAATCCCCCTCCTCCTACGAGGCCCAGGCGGCCGCGCTGAAGCGCGACTTCGGGGCCCTGCGGACCTCCTTCGTCCTTAAGGCCTCTTTCGACAAGGCCAACCGCACTTCCCACTCCTCGTTCAGGGGCGTGGGGATGGAAGCGGGCCTGGAACTGCTGGCCCGGGTAAAGTCGCGGCTGGGCGTGCCCGTGCTGGCCGATATACACCTGCCGCAGCAGGCCGCGGCCGTCGCGCGGGTGGCCGACATACTGCAGATACCGGCCTTCCTCTGCCGGCAGACCGACCTCCTTTACGCCGCCGCCGATACCGGCAGGCCCGTGAACGTCAAAAAAGGACAGTTCATGTCGCCCTGGGAGGCGCAGAACATAGTATCCAAACTGGAGGCGCGCGGCTGCCGCGACATCATGCTGACCGAGCGGGGCGCCAGCTTCGGCTACGGCAACCTTGTCGTCGATATGCGCTCACTCGAGATACTCAAGGATACAGGCCGCCCCGTGATATTCGACTGCACTCATTCGGTCCAGCGTCCGGGGGCCCTTGGTAAATCTACCGGCGGGGACATCCGGTTCTCGCTGCCGCTGGCGCGCGCCGCCGTGGCGCTGGGCATAGCCGGCGTCTTCTTCGAAGCCCACCCGAACCCCGCCAAAGCGCTCTCGGACGGCCCCAACTCGCTGCCGATGCGCGTTGTCCGCCCCGCGGTCAATATGTTAAACGCTATGGACAAACTCGCTAAAAGGCTCCGTAACCCACTATGAAATGTCCCAACTGCTCACAGGAAAACAAATCCTCCACCCGCCTCTGCAAGAAATGCGGCCGCGACCTCACGCTGCCGCCGGTCTGGTTCCCCGACTGGCGCTGGCATCTCAGGGCCCTGTCCTGGATATTCCTGGCCCTCATAGGCTTTTTCTTCACCGCCAGCCATTTCCTCCACAGGCTGCCGGCTCCCTACGACCAGCGGGACATCCCCAAGGAGATGACTCCCTGGCTGAACCCCAACAAGATCGTCGCGCCATGAACGCCAGGATGACGGATTCCCGTATTCTCTCGCGCGGCCGGATGGTGGTAAAGGCCGAGGCCGCCGCCGTGGCCGGCCTGAAAAAAGCCGTCGGCAAATCCTTCATCAGGGCGGTGCGGCTGATAGCCGCCGCGCCGCGCGTAGCCGTGGTGGGCGTCGGCAAATCCGGCCTTATCGGCCGCAAGATAGCCGCCACCCTGGCCTCCACGGGCACGCCCAGTGTCTTCCTCCATCCCGTGGAGTGCCTTCACGGCGACATGGGCATGCTGTCCAAGGGCGACGTGGTGCTGGCTCTTTCCCATTCCGGGGAGACGGAGGAAACCAATAAGCTCCTGCCCTATCTGCGCCGCCAGGGCTTCACCATCGTCTCTTTCACCGGCAATGTCTCCTCCCGCATGGCGAAACACTCCAATATCGCCATCGACCTTGGCGTCCGGGCGGAGGCATGTCCCTATAATATCGTCCCCACTTCGTCCACAGCCGCCATGCTGGCCCTGGGCGACGCGCTGGCGATAACGCTCATGGAGCTCAAAGGCTTTACCAGTTCCCATTTCGCGCGGCTTCACCCCGGCGGCTCGCTGGGCAGGCTGCTCAACCTCAGCGTCCGCGATATTATGCGTAAGGGGAAGGATAATCCGGTGATAGAAGCCGGGGCCCCTCTCTCGAAAGCCCTGAAGGTCATGACCGCCACCAAGCTGGGAGCGGTCTCCGCCGTGGACGGGCGCGGCCGCCTCGCCGGGTTCTTCACCGACGGGGACCTGCGCCGCTGCCTGCAGGCCGGCGGGATAACGCTCTCCACCCCCCTCTCCGCGGTAATGACCAGGAGCCCCCTGCGGGTGGCGCCGGAAGCGCCGGCCATGGAGGCCGCCGCCATTATAACCTCCAGGAAGATAGACAACCTCCCCGTAGTGGATTCGGGCGGCCGCCCGGTCGGCATAATCGACGAACGGGACCTGCTTAAAGAGGGGCTGTTATAGTGCACTCCCGCCTTTTCCCCGCGGCGCTTCTGGCCGTCGCGATGGCCGCCTGCTCAGGCAAGGGTCCCTCCGCGGATTTTCCCACCGGCGCCGGCCTCATAACCGGCCTGCGCGTCACCGAGCGGGAGACGTCCGACCCCAAGTGGTCCCTCGAATCGCAGGCGGCCCGGTTGGACGAGAAATCGGGCATACTAGGCTTCGCCTCCCCCCGGATAACCTTTTTCGAAACCGGCGCTACGGCTTCCGTAATTACGGCCGGGCAGGGCGAACTGGATATGGCCACCCAGGACGCGCTGCTTGAGCAGGGCGTGCGCGTGGATTCCAAAGCCGAAGGAATGACGCTGGCGACAGAAACGCTGCGCTTCAGCTCCTCCGAGAACAAGATACTCACCGAGGACGAAGTCCTTATCACCCGGGGCCGCACCCGTATAAAGGGACGCGGTTTCCGCGCCAACCCGGACCTTTCCCGGATCGAACTCAAGCAGCAGGAGACCACACTCCTGCCGGAGGAAGAATGACCTTCCTCGCGAGGCGATGGGCGCGCGCCACGCTGATGGCCGCCCTGATCTGCGCCCCCTCCGCCGCGCCGGCGGACCAGTCCTCGCGGGGCAAGGATAAGCGCGACGACATACTGATGGGCTCCGTGGTAAAAAGCGACTCCTGGAGCATGGACCGCAATACGGACACCGAGCATTTTAGCGGGAATGTCAGCTTCTCCCACCCCGGCTACAGCCTCCGGGCCGACGAGGCCGTCTATTACCGCGGCCGGCAGGAATGGAACATAAAAGGCCGCGTCGCCGTCCGCCGCCTCCTGGAGGACGGCTCGACCGTGGACCTCTCCTGCCACCGCGCGCGCTACGCGGAGACCGGCGAGCGGGCCGAGCTTTTCCGCGGCACCGAAGCCGTGCGCTCCGTTTACACGGCCCCCGACGGGCGGCGGCTGAAGGCCCGCAGCGACCGCCTCCTGGCCTCCGGAGAGGAAAATGTCATGACTTTCGAAAAAGACTTCTCGCTGGCCAGCGAGAACATCGTCATAGTCTCGTCGCGCGCGGTTTACGACAACGCGGCCGCCTCGTTCCTGATAACCGGCGACCGCCCCCTGGCCGCGGGGGTCAACGAGGACTACAATTTTGCCATGTCCGCGGACCGGCTGCTCTTCTTCCGGGACAGCCGTGACATGCGGGCTTCGGGAAGCGTCGCGGGTTGGGTCAAAGACAAGGAGGCCGCCGATGCAGCTGCGCGCTGAACTCCTGCAGAAAAAATTCGACGGGCGCCGTGTCGTGAGCGGGGTCTCTCTCTCCGTCTCCTCCGGCGAGGTGGTGGGGCTGCTGGGACCCAACGGCGCGGGCAAGAGCACCACTTTCCATATGCTGGTGGGCTTCCTGGAGCCCGACGAGGGAAAGGTCTTCATGGACGGCGCCGACGTCTCGGGCGAGCCTATGTTCATCCGCGCCCGCAAGGGGCTGGGCTACCTGGCGCAGGAGCCCACGGTCTTCAGGGGCCTCAGCGTCGAGGACAATCTCAAGGCGATACTTGAGCGTATAGTGGAGGATCCGGCGGAACTTTCCTCGCGCGTGGATAAGCTGCTGGAAGAGTTCGGCCTGGCCAGGCTGCGCAAACAGAAGGCTCTTACGCTTTCGGGCGGCGAGAAGCGCCGCCTGGAGGTGGCGCGGGTCATGATAAACGACCCGAAGATCATCCTGCTCGACGAGCCTTTCGTGGGCATAGACCCGATCACGGTCAGCGAGCTCAAGGGCATCATCGGCATGCTCAAGGGCCGCGGCATCGGGGTGCTGATCACCGACCACAACGTGCGCGAGACCCTTTCCATCACCGACAGGTCCTACCTGATACATTCCGGCGAGATACTCACCGAAGGCCACGCCGACGCGCTGCTCAACGACAAGCGCGCCCGCGAGCTCTATCTCGGCTGGGACTTCAAGATGTAGTGGAGGCCCCTGGCTTCCCCGGGGACACACGCTCGTCACGGTTCAGTTTTTCCGGACCCACCCTACGCTCGTTCGGCCGGGCACGAACTCGGCCTGCGCGCATAGCGCGTCAGGCCTCAGACAATCATGCCCGTCCGCCTGAGGCGGTTCCCTCTCTCGCTCGGGGAAAAACTTCCTCATGTGACTCGCCGCGTGTCCCCGGGGGAATCGACCTGTTAAGAGTCTCGTAAGGTGGCAGCCGGGGGTCCCCGATATGGTGGCTCCCTGTAAAACCGGTGTAGATTAACAGGGGTTTTGCGATAAGGATAATAATAAAGATACAATATGTAACTATTATTATGGCACAAGAAAAAAAACCCAAGACCGAAACCCCCAAAGCCGCTCCAAAGGCGGCCCCTAAAGCCGCCGTCAAGACTTCAGCCAAGGCCAAGATAGGCCCCGGCAAATACCTCGTGATAGTCGAGTCTCCCACCAAGGAGAAGACCATCAGCCGCTTTCTCGACGCCAATTACGTGGTCAAGAGCTCTTTCGGCCATGTGCGCGACCTGCCCAAGGATGAGCTCGGCGTCGAGCCCGAGAAGGGCTTCGAGCCCAAGTACGTCCTTATCGAACGCGCCCGGCGCATCAGCCAGGAACTGGGCGCGCTGGCCAAGAATTCCGAGTACGTCTACCTGGCCACCGACCCCGACCGCGAAGGCGAGGCCATCAGCTGGCATCTCAGCAAGGTCATAGCCGCCGACCCGTCCCGGTTCAAGCGCATCTCCTTCCACGAGATAACCAAGACCGCCATAGCCGCGGCGCTCAAGAGCCCGCGCGACCTGGACATGAACCTGGTCAACGCCCAGCAGGCCCGCCGCGTCATAGACCGGCTGGTCGGCTACAAGCTCTCGCCGCTGCTCTGGGACAAGGTCAAGAGCGGCCTGTCCGCCGGCCGTGTGCAGTCGGTCGCCGTGCGCCTGGTCGCCGAGCGCGCCAAGGAAATAGCGGCTTTTACAGAAGAGGATTATTACACCCTCTTCGCCAGCCTGGGCAAGGAGGGGGGCAAGTCCTTCGACGCCCGCCTGGTCCGCTGGAAGGGCCAGCCCGTCGAGCAGACGATAATGCTCAAGCTCTTCGCCGAGGATTACCGCTACCGCACCACGCCTTTCAAGAAGCTCGAGGATACCGCCGAGGCCGCCACGCTGCTGCGCGGTTCCGAGCTGAAAGTCTCCAAGCTCGAGGCTAAAACGGCCCGCCAGAAGCCCAAGCCTCCGTTCATCACCAGCTCGCTGCAGCAGGACGCCTACAACAAGCTCGGCTATTCCTCCGACAGGACGATGCGCATTGCGCAGAGCCTCTACGAAGGCGTGGACATGGAGGGAGACCGCGCCGGTCTCATCACCTACATGCGCACGGACTCGTTCAACGTCTCCGCCGACATGCAGGCCGAGACCGCCAAGTTCGTCGCCGAGACCTACGGCAAGGACTTCGCCCCGGAGAAGCCGCCGGTGTACCTCAAGAAGGTCAAGGGCGCGCAGGAAGCGCACGAGGCGATACATCCCACTTCGGTTTACAAGCGCCCGTCGGATGTCGCCAGGTTCCTCACCGCCGAGCAGGCCAAACTTTACGAGCTCATCTGGAACCGCTTCGTCGCCAGCCAGATGTCGGACGCCGTATTCGATTCCGTCACCGTCGAGGTCTCCGACCCCGGCCAGCAGGCCGTGCTGCGCGCCACCGGCCGCACGATGAAGTTCGAGGGCTACCTCAAGGTCTACATGGCCGAGAAGGAGCAGGAAGTGGCCGGCGACGAGGACGAGGACGATTCGGCGGTCCTGCCTCCCCTTAAAGAGGGCGAGATAGTCTCGCTCAAGGATGTCGCGCCCAAGCCCCACCGCACCAGCCCGCCGCCGAACTATAACGAGGCCAGCATAATCAAGACGCTGGAAAAGCACGGCATCGGCCGCCCGTCCACCTACGCCGTCATCATCAAGACAATCATAGAGCGCGGCTACATCAAGCGCGAGAAGGACAAGCGCCTCCTGATCACCGAGCTGGGCTCGGTGGTCACCGAGAAGCTGAAAGACTTCTTCCGCGAGATCATGGAGCTCTCCTACACGGCCTCGATCGAGGATAAGCTCGACGATATAGCCGACGGGGCGCTCAAGTGGAACGAGGTGATCGCCGAGTTCTACGGGCCTTTCTCCGCCAGCCTGACCAAAGCGCAGACCGACATGACGCGCACGCGCCCCGGCGTGGTCAAGACCAACGAGAAATGCCCGCTGTGCCTCAGCCCGATGGTACAGCGCGAGAGCCGCTTCGGCAAGTACCTCTCCTGCTCGCGCTTTCCCAAGTGCAAGGGCAAGATCCCGCTCGACAAGGACGGCAACAAGCAGGAGTACTTCGCGCCGATCAAGACCGAGAAGATCTGTTCCAAGTGCGGCAAGAACGCCATGCTGCTGCGCAAGAGCGCGCGCGGCTACTTCCTGGCCTGCTCCGGCTTTCCCAAGTGCCGCAGCATAGACCCGGTCACGCCCGAGGAAGTGGAGCGGATAATCGCCTCCAACAAGCCCGGACAGAAATAGGGCTGCCCGGCGACGCCGGGGAAAATACGGACTTATGAACCTGCGCTGCGACCTGTATCTCAACGGCGGCAACAGGCGGGTGCTGATAGCCGGCCGTGACGAGGAGACTCCGGACCACATGGCCCTGCGTCTGGCCGCCGCCGCGCTTTTCTTCGACCGCGAGCCGGTACTGGAAGTCGGTCCCAAGAAACCCGCCGCCGAAGGTTTCGAATACTATCCCGACCTGCTGGTCACGGAGCCGGACGGCTACCCCGAACTCTGGATAGAATGCGGTAATACCGCCACCAACAAGCTGACCAAGGTCATCCGCAAATTCAGCCGGGCCCGCGTCATAGTGGTGCGCGAGGGCCACGAGGAGGCCCGGCGTTTCCGCAAGCTGCTGGCCCGCGACGTCCCCAAGAGCGAAAAGATAGAGATATGGGGCTGGCCGGCCGACGCGTTCCGCAAGTGGGCCGCCTCGCTGAAGGAGTCCAATTCCCTGATAGGCGAGGCCTCGGGCCGTTCGATAAACGCCGTCCTCAACGAAACGCCCTTCGACGTCACGCTGGAGATCTTCTGACGCCATGAAGGTCCTCATAGAGCGCTTCCTGCTCCACATAAAGTCCCAGCTTAATTTCTCCCGCCACACGGTGCGGGCCTACGCCGCCGACCTGGCCGAGTTCTCCGCCTACGCCGAGGCCGAAGGGGCCGAGTTCCCGGCCGGCTTCGACCGCCACTTGATGCGGGCCTACATGGCCATGCTGCAGGAGGACAGGAAGAACTCGCGCAATACCGTCATAAGGAAGGTCTCTTCGGCCCGCTCGTTCATCCGCTGGCTTATCGCCGAGGGGAAGCTGGAGTCGGATCCGTTCGCGCTGCTGCGCGCGCCCAAAAAAGAGAAGCGCCTGCCGCACTTCCTGACCGAGGGGGAAGTGCGCAAGCTTTACGATTACAACGCCCCGGCCGCCGCGCCGGCCGGCGAGGGCAAGAAGCCGCTGGCGCCGCGCGATTACGCCATACTGGCCCTCCTTTATTCGGCCGGGCTGCGACGTTCAGAAGTGACGGGCCTTAATATAGGCGACGTCGATTTCTACTCTGGTTTCGCCCGTGTCATGGGCAAAGGTTCGAAAGAGCGGCTGGTCCCCGTCGGGGACAAGGCCCTGGAGGCGATACGCGCTTATCTGGCCTCACGTCCGGAGGGACGGGCGCCCGCCCGCCCGCTTTTCCTTAACGCACGCGGCGGACGGCTTTCGGGCCACGGCGTGGCCCTGATAGTCAGGAAACTGGCGCGGCAGGCCCGCTTCGCCCGCAGCCTCAACCCTCACGCGCTGCGCCACTCCTTCGCCACCCACCTGCTAGACCATGGCTGTGACCTGCGTTCGGTGCAGGAGATGCTGGGCCATAAGAACCTGGAGACCACCCAGATCTACACTCACGTTTCTCTGGAGCGCCTGAAAGAGGTGTATGATAAAGCGCATCCCCGTTCTTCGAAGAAGGGGGGCGGCTGATGTCCTTCGACCCGTCAGTCGATAATTCCGCGGCCAGGCTGGCCGCCATGGCCCGCGCCGCCGGCTCCGGCCCGGACCTGACGCAGGGCGGGGGGGGCAACGTCTCGCTTAAGATAGGGCCCGAACGGATGCTGATAAAGGCTTCGGGTTCCCGTCTGTCGGAGATGTCGGAGACCCACGGCTACGCGCTGGTCAACAGCGGCAATATCAGGCGGCAGCTGGCCGGCTGCCGGATGGGCGACGGGGAACTGCTGGACTACATATGCGCCCAGTCGCTGCCCGTGAAAGGCGCCGCGGCCGCCAAGCCTTCGGTGGAGACCGGCTTTCACGCGCTGCTCAATACCGCCGTTGTCCATGTCCATTCCGTTTACGCCAATCTCCTGAACATGACCGTCGAAGGCCGGGCCGCCGCCGCGCGGCTTTTTCCCGGCGCCGCCTGGATAGACTATGTCCCGCCGGGCGCCCGCCTCTGCTG
>DNQL01000003.1 GCA_003500765.1 Elusimicrobiota bacterium
CCGGTACAGCCGGCCCCACAGGTCAGCCGAAGGTGATAATACAGACCCGCCGTGCTGCCCCGCCCGCCCCGGGCGGGGCGGCACGTTTTTCAGATTTCTGCATTTGTTTTTTTCCTTTAAAATTAAAAAATTAAATGGCGCAAAAAATTCTGCATTTTTAATTTTTTTGAAGAGCGGGGGCACCTGGTTGATAGAAAACCCGCCCAGGCTCGCTGTTCGCTCGCCCTGGCGGGCTTTCCTGTTAATTATATGTCGCCCCCGGAGAGGCGGAGGCTAAAACCGGTACAGCCCGGGCAAGCCGGGCTGCCCCGGTATTAGCGGGGATTTGTCCCGCCCGCCCATTCTTGCCCGCTTTCCCGCTGCCGCAGCGTAAAAGCGTGCATTTACCCCTGAAGAAAAGACAAACAACTGTAAAATAACGTATAATACCCTTATGAAGCGCTACAACATGGTTTACGCCGCGCAGGCGCTGGGAGTAACAAGACAAACCCTGTATAACTGGATCAAGAAAGGCTGGGTTAAGCCGGGCAGGGATTACCGTGATTACCCCGTATTCACGGAGGCGGACATCCGCAAGCTCAAAAAGTGGAAGGAAACCATAAGGTAGCCATATGAAGACCGCTCTATATCTGCGAGTATCCACGGAAGACCAGGTGAGGGAAGGCTATTCCCTTGAGGTCCAGAGGGAAACCCTCGAAGCTTTTGTAAAACGGGAAGGCCATGAAATTTTCAAGGTCTACTCGGACGACGGCATCAGCGGCGCCACCACGCGCAGGCCCGCGCTTGCCGCACTTTTGGCTGACGCCAAAGGCGGCAAGTTCGGGCTGGTACTGGTAGCCAAACTGGACCGCTTCAGCCGCAACCTGAAAGACCTCTTAATTTTGGTGGACGAGCTTTGCAGCTACGGCGTAGGCTTTAAGTCGGCGGGGGAACCCTTTGACACCACAACCTCGGCCGGCAAACTTATGTTTCAGCAGCTTGGCAGTTTCGCCGAATTCGAGCGCAACCGCATTGCGGAGCGCGTATTCCCCGGCATGGTCAAAGGCGTTCAAAAGGGTAATTGGCAAGGTTCGCGCTACGCGCCCTACGGTTACGCCTACAACAAGCCGGCCAAGCTGCTGGAGTTGGTTGAGAGCGAGGCCGAGGTTGTGCGGCAAATCTACGCCCTGTACCTTGAGGGCAAAAGCACTTTATCCATAGGCGCGGCCCTTACCAAGCAGGGCGTAAGGAACCGCAAGGGCAACTATTTCGGCACCAAGACCATAGGCGATATCCTTAAAAACCCCATCTACACCGGCAAGATCGTATGGAACACCCACCATTATGACAAGGCCAAGAGAACGCCAAAGGGCTATAAATACGTCAAAAACCCCGCCAGCGAGGTTATTACCGCCCAGGGCAGGCACCTCCCCATAATCAGCGCGGAAGCCTTTGCGCAAGCGCAAAAGCTTCGCGCTGAAAAACGCATAACCATCCGGCAGGCCAAACCGGGGGACTACTTATTGTCCGGCCTGATATTCTGCGGCAGCTGCAATCACAAGTTTGTGGGCGCGTCCGCGCTCTCCAACCACCGCACCAAGGCCACCAAGAAATGGTACCGTTGCTCTTCAATAACCAACAGTTATAAGACCTGCCGCAACAAGAGCATCAAGGCGGAAGTCATTGAACCGCAGCTTGAATTATTCCTGGAGCTGTTGCTCAGAAGTAACGAATTTGGGAACCGATGGCCGAACATGACCGTGCCGCCCATAAAGCTGCCGGAGGACGAAAAAGAGGCTAAAAAGGCGGTTCATCAAGGCCTGTCAGACAATTTCGCTAAACAGGCGAAATTGACTGACGCCTACATAGAAGGCCTCATGTCCAAGGAAGTTTTCGAGGCTTCAAATAAAGAGCTGATGGAGAAAGGCGAAGAGCTGAAAAAGCTGGCGGCCTTCTACGATTTGCGCCAGATAGACCGCGAAAAATCCGCGGACTATCTGGCGAAGGCGCGCACGTTCCTTTCCGACGGTAACATAGGGGAAAAAGAGCCGGACGCCGCGGACAAGAAAAGACTGCTGGGCGTACTGGTGAAGAACGTGAAAGTCGGGGACAAAAAAATTAAAAATGCAGAATTTTTTGCGCCATTTAATTTTTTAATTTTAAAGGAAAAAAACAAATGCAGAAATCTGAAAAACGTGCCGCCCCGCCCGGGGCGGGCGGGGCAGCACGGCGGGTCTGTATTATCACCTTCGGCTGCCAGATGAACGAGGCGGACTCGGAGCTGGCGGCGGCGGATTTCGCGGCGCGCGGCTATGAATTGACCGACGACCTGAAGAAGGCCGACGCGGTGGTGGTCAACACCTGCACGGTGCGCCAGCAGGCGGAGAACCGGGCGCTGTCGCAGCTGGGGCGGCTGGAAGGCTGGAAGGCGGCGCGCGAAGGCCGGAAGCTCTTCGTGATAGGCTGCGCGGCGGAGCGGCTCGGCTTCGGAACGCTCAGGCATAAGTTCCCTTTTATAGACGGGGTTATCGGCGCCAAGGCGCTGGACGGGCTTTCGGAAGAGCTGGACAAGCACCTGCCGCCCGCCGCCGGAGAAACCACCCCGTCGAATATTTTCAACTCACCGCTCTCCGCCTATGTGACGGTAATGCGCGGCTGTTCGCTCAAATGCACCTACTGCATAGTGCCGTCGGTGCGCGGGCCGGCGGCTTTCCTGCCGGAAGAGGAAGTGCTCCAGCAGGTCCGTCGGAGAGTGGAGGCGGGAGCGCGGGAGATAGTGCTGCTGGGCCAGACGGTGAACGCCTGGCGGGAGGGGGAGCGGCGCTTTGAAGATCTCCTCGATTCCATAAGTTCGGTGCCCGGGGTGCTGCGGCTGCGGTTCATGAGCCCGCATCCTATATACTTCACGCCGGCCTGGCTGCGCGCCTACGCCGAGAACCCGGCGGTAGCCCGGCATATCCACCTGCCGGTACAGAGCGGCTCCGACAGGATACTCAAGTCCATGCGCCGCGGCTATACGGCCGCCGAATACCTCGGGACCCTCGAGAAGATACGCAAGGCCGATCCCGACACGGTGTTCTCTACGGATTTCATCGTCGGCTATCCGGGGGAGACCAAGGAAGATTTCGAAAAGACGCTGGAGCTGGTAAGACGGGGCCGGTTCGGCTTCGCCTTCTGCTTTAAGTACTCGCCCAGGCCGGGGGCTCCGGCCAAGGACGCGCCGGATATAACTGACGCGGAGATGCGCGCCCGCCTGGCGCGGCTCCTTGAAGAGGTAAAAAAGACAGGCGGGGGTATTTTCGCGGAAAGAATTGGTAGAATAGAAGAGGTCCTTGTGGAGTCCGCGCGGAGGGGCAAGTCGTCCTCCAATTTCAATTGCAGGCTGGACAGGGAATGCGCCCCGGGTTCGCTGGTGAGGGTGGAAGTTACCGGGACCGCAAAAACTGAATTAAGCGGGAAGGTGTTACCATGACCAAAAAACACAAGGTAGTAAAAGAACGGCGCCAGCACGTCCGTCTGCCCATTCTGCACGGCATACTCGAGCCCGTGGAGATAGAATTTTTCACCACCGACGACGCCGGCAAGACCCGGCCCCAGCCGGCCATCCTCGCCGACCTCTCTGCCGGCGGCATGAGGCTCATCACCTTCATGGCCCCGCCGCATTCCAAGGAATTCAACATAGTCCTCAACCTCGCCGGCCTGGGCGAAGTGCCGATAACCGGCAGGATCTCCTGGGTCAAAGAGAAGGGCGGCGTGTTCATGAACGGCATCTCGTTCAGCGGCATCAGCCCCGACTGCATAAAGAAGATAAACGCGATGGCCGAGGATTATTCCGACTGCGACACGCGCCTTGAGCTCAAGCTGCCCGAGGTCTGCGTGGAGACCTGCAAGGCCCACGAGCTCTGCAACAAGCCCCAGAAGGACGATACGCTCTTCAAGAAGAAATAGGACACGGACTGTTTCGACCGAAGGCCGGACGCTTTAAAAGGTAAACCCCTCTTAAGCTTTCGGCCTTCTTGTTTACCGGCGGAATAACTTTCAGGAATGGCCCAACAAGACATAAAACCAGTAACGCTGATGGGCACGACCGCCTCGGGCAAGACCGAGGCCGCCCTGGGCCTGGCGCGCGTGCTGGGCGGCGAGATAATATCGGCCGACTCGCGGCAGGTCTATAAGCGGCTCACGGCCGGCACCGCCAAGCCCGACGGGGCCTGGCGGGAAGAGGGCGGCGAGCGCGCCTACCTCGTCGAAGGCGTGCCCTACCACCTGGTGGATTTCCTCGACCCCAAGTCCTCGTACGACGCGGCCTCTTTCGCGGCCGACGCGCACCGCCTGATCGAAGAGATAAAATCCCGGGGCAAGGTGCCGATAATAGCCGGCGGCACCGGCATGTACGTGCAGGCGCTCTGGTCGGGCCTGGACCCGCTGCCGCCCGCCAGCCCTGAGGTGCGGGCGGAACTGGCCGCCTTCGCCGAGAAGGAGGG
>DNQL01000299.1 GCA_003500765.1 Elusimicrobiota bacterium
TCGGCCGCGGCCGGCATCGCGGTGGCGCGCGACCATAACCGCGACGATTTCAAGGTGGTCGCGATGGTCGCCGACGGCTGCATGACCGGCGGCATGGCCTGGGAGGCCATGCAGAACGTCGGCCAGGCGGGCACCGACATGCTGGTCGTCCTCAACGACAACCAGATGTTCATCAGCCGCCGCGTCGGCCAGTTCGGCAAGATCCTCACCAAGCTGCTGACGCTGGGCACGGTGCGGGACGCCGGCAAGAAGGCCGAGCTTTTCCTCAACCGCTTCCAGTTCTGGGGTAAGAGGATGCTGCGCATCGCCAAGCGGGCCCGGGTGCTGTTCTTCCCGGGCATGATCTTCGAGGAGATGGGCTTCTCTTATTTCGGCCCCGTCGACGGGCATAATATAACCGAGCTCGTGGAAGTGCTGGGCTACCTCAAGGAGCTTAAAGGCCCCGTCCTTCTTCATGTCGTCACCAAGAAGGGCAAGGGCTACGAGCCCGCCGAGGACCAGCCTATAGATTTTCACGGAACCGGCTGCTTCGACGTGGAGACGGGCCTGGCCAATGGCAAGAAGGACTGCTCCGGCGTGCCTACCTACACGAAAGTTTTTTCCGACACGATGCTTAAACTGGCCAAGGAGGACCGGCGCGTCGCGGCCATAACCGCGGCGATGCCCGAGGGCACCGGCCTCGACGCCTTCCGGGACAAGTACCCCCGCCGCTATTACGACGTGGGAATAGCCGAGGAACACGCCGTGACCTTCGCGGCCGGCATGGCCTGCGAGGGACTCAAGCCTGTCGTCGCGATCTACTCCTCGTTCATGCAGCGCTCCTTCGACCAGGTGATGCACGACATCGCCCTGCAGAAACTGCCCGTCGTGATAGCGATGGACCGCGCGGGGATAGTGGGGGAGGACGGCCCCACCCATCACGGGGTTTTCGACCTCGGCCTTTTCCGCATGCTGCCCGGCGTGACCGTGATGGCCCCGGCCGATGAGAACGAGCTGCAGCATATGCTCAAGACCGCCCTTCATCTCAATTCGCCCGTCCTGCTGCGCTACCCGCGCGGCAGGGCCGCCGGCGTGCTGATGGACCCCGAGCCGAGGATCCTGGAGGCGGGAAAGGCCCGCGTCCTGCGCCGCGGCCGCGACCTTTCGATACTGGCCGTCGGCAACCGGGTCCATCCCGCCCTGCGCGCCGCCGAGTTGCTGGCCGAGAAGGGGATAGAGGCCGGGGTGGCCGATATGCGTTTCATAAAGCCGCTCGACGGGGACTGCGTGCGCGAAATGCTGGAGGCCTCCGGCGGCCGCCTGCTTACCGTCGAGGATAACGCGCTGGCGACGGGTTTCGGGTCGGCCGTGCTGGAGTTCCTCAACGCCGCCGGCCTGCGGGGGGAGACGCTGCGGCTGGGCATACCCGATAATTACGTGGAGCACGGGCGCCTTGACCAGCTTTACGCCGGTCTCGGGATAGATTCCGCCGGCATAGCCGCCGCCGCGGCCGAGTGGCTGCGCAATGGGCGGGTAGCCGCCTGACATCACGACAGCAAGGAGACGACAACGATGCCTAAACTCATGAAACAGGTGCTGGCGCTGCGCCGGGCCAAGTCCTACCGCCGGGCCTATAACGACGCGGAATTTCTCAGCAGGCCGGAGAACCGTCCCATAAGACTCCAGTTGGAACTGCTCAAGCCCGAGACCATACTGGCCGAGCACGGCGTGAAGACGACGGTCGTCGTCTTCGGCAGCGCCCGCACTCTGCCGCTCGACGAGGCGCAGGACAGGGTGAAGAAGCTCACCGCCGCCCTCCGCAAGAACCGCGACGACAAGGAACTTAAGGGCAAACTGGCCGGCGCCAGGAGGCTGCTGCGCTCGGCGAAGTATTACGAGGAAGCCCGCAAGTTCTCGGCGCTGGTCGCCCGCAACGGCAACTTCGGTTCAGCTCATTTCATCACGGTAACCGGCGGCGGTCCCGGCATCATGGAAGCCGCCAACCGCGGAGCCTGGGAGTCGGGGGCCAAGAGCATAGGGCTAAATATCACGCTGCCCTGCGAGCAGGGGCCCAACCCCTATGTTTCGCCCGAATTCTGTTTCCGCTTCCATTATTTCGCGGTGCGCAAGATGCATTTCGTCATGCGCGCCCGCGCCCTGGTCGCCTTCCCCGGCGGTTTCGGCACCATGGACGAGCTCTTCGAGGTGCTGACGCTGGTGCAGACCGGCAAGAAGCGCCGCCTGCCGATCATCCTGATGGGCAGGAAATACTGGAACGACGTCATGAACTTCCGCAATATGGCCAAGTGGGGATACATCTCCTACGAGGACCTGGACCTCTTCCATTTCGCCGACACCGGCGAAGAGGCCTGGGAGATAATCGAGAAGTTCTACAGGAAGAACCCCCGGGAACTGGAGTAAGTACCGATGAGATCCCTGCCGACGGCCGCCGCGCTGGTCATGCTCGCCCTGAGCCTGGCCTTCGCGGCGGCCGTCGCTCATTATCCTCCGCCTTCGACGGTCTCCTCGCTGGTCCCGGCGGAGAACCGCTGGGTGCGCGAAGGCAGCTTCTACCGCCGCTCCTGCAACGGGGCGCAGTGCAATCTCTGCCCTTTCAACTGCTTCCTGCCCGAGGGCGCGCGCGGCGTATGCAAGGTGCGCGTCAATCACGGCGGAAAGGTGCGCACCGTCGTCTACGGCAAGACCATTTCGGCCCACCTGGACCCGATAGAGAAGAAGCCCGTCTTCCACCTGCTGCCGGGAAGCCTCATCTATTCGATAGCCGCGCCGGGCTGCAATCTCAAATGCGCGGGCTGCCAGAACTGGGAGATCTCTCAGATCTGGCCCGAGCAGGCCCCGCCGACGGTCCCCGCGCCGACCGGCCTGGAGATCGTTCGCGACGCGGCCAGCGGCATGGTGTACGGCCGGGTCAAGACCGCCGATTACGGATTTCTCTCGCCGTCCGATATAGTCGCCAACGCCCTGGCCACCGGCTGCAAATCCATCGCCTATACCTACGCCGAGCCGGTGGTCTTCTACGAGTACATGCGCGATACGGCCGCGCTGGCTAAAAAAAAAGGCCTGAAGAACGTGATGGTCAGCGCCGGCTACATAAACCGGGAGCCGCTGCTTGAGCTGCTGCCGTATTTCGACGTCATAAAGATAGACCTTAAGGGGTTTTCCGAGGAGTTCTACCGCTCCTACGCCGGGGGGGAGCTTGAGCCGGTCAAGAACACGCTGCTGGCGCTCAAAGAGAAAGGGAAGCTTTTCGAGATAGTGAACCTTGTCGTCCCCTCGCTCAACGACGAGCCGGAGGATATCGCGGCCCTGGCCGCCTGGGTTAAAAAGGACCTGGGCCCGGAGTCGCCGCTTTTTTTTTCGAAATTCACGCCTAATTACCGCCTGCGAAACCTGGAACCCACGCCCGAGCGGACCATAAACGAGGCCAGGCGCACGGCGATGAAAGCGGGCCTCAAGTATGTTTACGCCGGGAACCTGCCCGGCCACGAGGGGGAGACGACCTATTGCCCGAAGTGCGGTCGGCCGCTGGTGGTGCGGCGCGGCTACGCGGTGCTGCAGGACCTGCTGACGCCCAACGGCGGCCGCTGTCCCTACGACGGCGCCCGCGTCCCGGGCGTGTGGAAGTAAAGGGGTATATATATGCTCATGAAAGTCGCGTTAACTCTGGCAGCGGGGATCCTGGCCGGGACGGCGGGGGCGAGGGAGCCGCAGTTCGCCGGCTCCTTTTACCCCGCCGACCCCGCCGAACTCACGGCCGCCGTCGATAAGGCGCTGGCCGCGGCCAAACCCTACAAGGGCAAGGGGACGGTCGCCGGCATACTGGTCCCGCACGCCGGCTATGTTTTCTCGGGCGGCGTGGCGGCGCACGCTTTCGCCTCGCTGAAAGACCGGTACGATACCGTCGTCCTGCTGGGTTCCGCCCACGCCGAAGGCTTCGCCGGCGCCGCCGTCATGGCCTCCGGCCATTACGCCACGCCGCTCGGCAAGGTCGAGGCTGACTCGAAGCTGGCCGCCGAACTGATAAAGAAAAACCCTTTCTTCCGGGACTACCCGCGCGGTCACGAGAAAGACCATACTCTGGAGGTCGAGCTGCCTTTCCTCCAGCGCAAGCTTAAGAGCCCCTTCAAGATCCTCCCGATACTCTTCGGCCGCGCCGACGAGAAGGAACTCGAGGCGGCGGGCCGCGCCCTGGGCCGGCTGCTCAAGGGCCGCAAAGTCCTGCTTCTCATCTCCACCGACCTGTCGCATTACCCGTCGAGCGCGGACGCGCGCCGCTCCGACCTCGCCCTGCTCAAAGCCCTGGAGAAGATGGACCCCGGCTATTTCCGACTGACCAATTCGGTGCTGGCCGCCAAGAAGCCCAAGGGCCTTGAGACCCCGGCCTGCGGCGTCTCCGCCGTCGAAGCGGGACTCTACGCCCTCGGTGAAATGGGCGCCTCTCGCTTCGAGCTGCTGGCCCATTCCGATTCCCACCGCGAATATCCGTCGGGCGCTCCCGAAAACCGCGTGGTAGGCTACGGCGCCGGCGTCTTCCTCTCGGGGGCCGGCCCCGCGTCGTTCAGCCCGTCGCCCTCGC
>DNQL01000189.1 GCA_003500765.1 Elusimicrobiota bacterium
CGCCGGCGACGCCTATGGCACGGGCGCGCGCGGCCGAGCGCCCCGCCGCGAGGGCCAGGAAGGCTGAAGCGATCAGACAAATGAACGACAATGCGAAGAAAAGCATGGGAAAAAAGCAAAGAACAACGCGCTTTTTACTGCCTTACTGCTGCCGTGGCTGTCCGTGATAGGACCGGGCGGTCATTTTACCGGGCGGAGGGCCCGGGCTTATCGGCTGTCCAGACGATAAAATTTCGGACCTTTTTATTCTACAATAAGTGAGGGGACGTTGTTTAGTTCTTTAGTTAAAAACTAAAGAACTAAACAACGTCCCCGTTCTCCGTTCTCCCGTTCTCTTCCGCATCTCTTCCCGGGAGGCGGCAAATTTTATATCGTTTAGGCAGGATGAGGTGAACCATGAAAAAATTACTTATCGCGCTTCTGCTCCTGACGCCGGCGCTGTCGCGAGCGGAAGGGAACAGACCCCCGGAATCCCCGGAGGCCGTCGCGCGGCTCAAGAAAGAGGCGGCGGGCCTGGAACGGCAGGCCGCGGCCGATCCCAAGAACGCGGACATATTCGTGAAGCTGGGCTTTACCTACGCCAGGCTCAGGCAGCCCAATGACGCGCAGCGGGCTTTCGAGTCCGCGGTCTCGCTGGACCCGAAACGGGCGGAAGCGCATTACATGCTGGGCCTCATCTACGAAAAGAAAGGGATGAAGGACATGGCCCTCTCCGCCTGGCGGGCCTGCCTGGAGAACGCGAAAGACCCCGCCATGCGCAACACGGCCTCGCGCCACATCCACAACCTGGCGGCCGGGAAAATAGGGACACCATGAAAAAGACGTTCATCCTTATCCCCCTGCTGCTCTCCGCCTGCGTCACCCCCAACGTGGCCGTCAACCCGCGCGCCGATTTCACCGCCGTCAAACGCGTGGCCGTTCTTTCCTTCGGCGGCCAGCAGGGCGACCTGGCGGCCGACCTGCTGACGCAGAGCCTGCTGGCCCGCGGCGCCGACGTGGTAGAGCGCCAGAGGCTCAACGCCGTAATGGAGGAACAGCGCCTCACCTCCTCCACGGCTTTCGACCCGGCCACGGCCAAACAGCTGGGCCGCCTGCTGGGAGTAGACGCCCTCTTCATCGGGACCGTGGCCGAAAGCACGCCCCAGTCCAGCTACATAGTCAGCGGGGCGGAGAACGCCCGCCGCACCACGGTGTCGAAGGTCTCCGGCGGTTCCGTATATTCCGAGGGGACCGTGCTGGGCCTGCCCAACTCGCAGCTGCTGAGCACCACAGCCAACGTCGCGCTGGTCTCGCGGATGGTGGACGTGCAGACCGGATCGGTGCTCTGGGCCGCCTCCATGTCCTACGAGGGCTTCGACGTCTCGGCCGCCATGAACGGCATCACCGAGGCCTTCGCCCGCTCGCTGGCCCAGATCTGGCCGGAGCTGATCATACAGAGATAGAATGCCTCCCAGGGAACACCGGAACGGCGGCGGCATCCCCGCCCTGATCTACGACGGGGATTTCCTGCGCAGGCTGTTCTCCGCCAGCGACCTCAACTCGCTGCCCGAATCGCCGCCGAACTACCCCCCGCCGCTGGCCTGGGATCCGGTAGAAGGTGCCGACCCGGCCGCCGTCGCGGCCCGCTGGAAGGAATCCAACAGGCTCAACCGCGGCAAGAAGCCGGTCATCTACGTCCACCTTCCCTTCTGCCAGTATATCTGCAAATTCTGCGGCTTCTACCGCAGGATACCCCGCGCCGCGGAGGAGATAGACCGCTACCTGCGGGGCCTCGAAAAAGAAGTCCTCCTGCTCAAGGATTCTTTCAAAGGCGTGCCGATACGCAACCTCTGCTTCGGCGGCGGCACGCCGTCCATGCTGACCGGGCCTCAACTGGACTTCCTGCTGGGCATCTTCAGGAAGAATTTCCTTATAACTCCCGGGACCCGCATAGCGATGGAGGCCAGCCCGCAGACCCTCACGCCCGCCAAAGCCCGCAAGCTCAAAGAGATCGGCGTGAACTACCTTTCCATCGGCGTGCAGAGCTTCGACGAGAAGCTCATGCGCTCGCTTAACCGCCCCCAGACGCGCGGGCAATGCTTCTCCGCCATCCGCAACGCCCGCAAGGCGGGAATAGAGAACCTGGAAGTCGACCTTATGACCGGCCTGCCGGGCCAGACCGAGGAGACCCTGCTGCGCGACATAGACACGCTGGCGGACTTCGACCTGGAGCGCGTTTACATTTTCGACTGGCAGCCGCGCGAATTCACCGGCTGCGGCGGCCTGCGCCTTCCCTCGCTGCAGGACGCGGCCATCGACAGGGCGCGGGAATGGCGGCGCAAGGCTATAGACCGCCTCATCAGCCGCCAGGGCTACACCATGCGCTGCGGCCACTGGGTCTATAAGCGCAAGGGCGAGCAATGGCCTTATACCTACGACCAGCAGGAAGAGGAGGGCTACTCCATACTGGGGCTGGGCGCCACCTCCATATCCTACTGCGCCTGGCGGCAGCGCTACCAGAACGTCTCCGACGCGGAAAAATACCGGGCGATGCTCGACAGGGGACTGCTCCCCGTGGAGCGCCTGCGCGTCCTCACGCCGCGCGACGAGATGGCCAATCATTCGGTGGTAAAACTGCTGCACATAAACCAGCTGGTCGGCGGCCATTTCATGAAAAAATTCGGAAGCCGGCCGGAAACGGCTCTGGGCAAGGAGCTGGATTACCTGGTCCGCGGCGGCAGACTGTTCCGGTCCTCCGACTCCTACGTCATCCGCGACAGGGCCAGCGCCACCTTCGACCTGCGCGCCGTGTTCTACGAGCCTTCCGTTATCGAGAAGATGGCCGAACGAGCCGGGATAGATCCGGTCAGGAAACCGGGCGGCTGCGGCCTAAGCGAACTGCCGGCCGACGAACCGTTCCGGAACTCGCGGATATGCCCATTGTCCTCCGGCCTGGCCCCGGAGGACCTCGGGCTGGAGCGCCGCGGCGGCAGGCCGAGGGCGCCGGCCGAAATAGCGGCCGAACTGCGCCGCAAAAGGGACGAGGGACTGGAAGGGATAATATTCGCCGACGCAGCGCCGCTACGGACCGACCGGGCCTCGCTGCTGGCCGGCATGGCCGCCAGGCTGGGGTTCCGGGACATCTCGTTCATGGCCCCGGGGCTGGGCGGCGGCTCCGCTAAAGATTTCCGAAGGCTGCGCAACTCCGGCGCCTCCTCGTTCGCCCTCGTCATGGGAAAAGCCGGGCCCAGAAAAGAGGCCGCGGCGCGAGCCGCGGCGGAGGCCGGATTGAGCCTGGCCGTAGTTAAGCTGCTGGAAGGAAAAGAATTACTGAAGCCGCAGCGGTCCCTGTCGGCGGCGAAAAAGCTGGGCGCGGCGTCGCTTCTCTACGTGCTGCCGGCCGGATACGGGGGCAGGGACACCCTGGCGCTGTACAGGGACCTCAAAAAGAACGCCGGCAGGATACGCGCGGCCGCGGAAAAAGCGGGACTGAAGGTGCGGATACTTAATTCGCTGCCCTGCCTGCTGCGCCCGCATCACGAAGCCCTTTTCGAGAGCTTCGTCCACATAGCCGACGCCCGGGAGAACCTCTCCGGCATAATAAAACTGGAGACCTGCCTTATCTGCAAGTACCTGCTGCATTGCCCGGGCCCCAGCGAGAAGTATCTGGACAGGCTCTCCGCCCGGAACCGCGCGCGCAGCGCCAACTTCTATTCCACACGCGCGTCGCGCTACTACGACATCAGGCCCATAAAGGCCTGATCACTTCTCCAGGAAGAAAACCTCTTCCATCCGCTTGCCGAAATAGGCGGCTATCTTCAGCGCCAGCGTGACCGACGGGGAGTAATCCTCCCCCTCTATGGAGACTATCGTCTGGCGCGATACCCCCACGGCCTTGGCCAGGACCTCCTGCGAGATGTCCTTCTCCGCGCGCAGCACGCGCAGCCTGTTCTTAAGTTTCTCCATGTCTATCTCCAGACCTTTTTCAGCCCCATGGCCGCCAGGGACGCGGCCGCCCATACTATCAGGAGAGTGAAATAGGCCTTCCCCTCGCCAGGCACATCGTGCTTCACCGCCTGCATTACCAGCAGGAAGATAATAACGGCGGAAGAGGCCGCATAGTTGCAGAAAAGTTCGGCCTGCAGCTGCATCTCGTCGGGCTCGCGCTTTTTACGGAAAGCGAGACCTATGGCCACGCCGATAAGGCCCCCTATAAGGGCGGGATAGCCGCCCTGTATCCACATCGCCGATACCAGCGCGATCACCATCACCCAGCCGGTGACCTTGCGCATTATCCTTATCTTATTTTCCATTTACGGTAATCCTCCCGCGCAGCAGGCCCATGAACACCACCAGCGAGACCACCAGCACGCTCTGCACGTTCTGATAGAACCGGGCGCCTTCCGGGCTCAGCGCCTGCATGACCGCCGTGAAGCAGACCGTTATGCCGAAGGCTCCATAGCAGGCAAGTAAACTGAGGTGGACTTCCCGCTCATCCGGTTCCGGATGCGCGACCTTGCGCACCGCCAGGGCGAAGGCGATCACCGCCACCGCTACCACTCCGGCTATCATATAAGCGCCCTTGATAATGAACGTGGACATCACCGACAGCACTATCAGGACCGACATGATATTCCGCATTGTTTTTACTTTCTTTTCCATATTTTCCCCTATTCCCTTCTTGAATTTCGACCGCTTCCAAAGCGTTAAAAAAATAATACATCAAATTTAACACTTTGTCAAGTATTGTTTACATAAAGACGGCTTTTTATGTCATTTTGTCAATATAGCATAAGGATGTTCTACCGTCGCTTTGACCGCAATTATGTAGAATATTGCGACAGTATAAAGGAGGGTTATGATAGATTTTCTCTTGAACAACGGTGTTCCCACCGGGCTTAAATACTACGGCGCGACGGCCATGATGATGGGAGTCAGCCTGGCGCTGGTCTGGTTCTACGCCATGTACGACTGCCTGAAGAACGAAAAGGACGAGAAGTTCAGAATGCTTTGGCTGGCCGTCCTGCTGGTCGGCAAGTTCCTGGCGGTTTTCGTATATTTCTTCGGCGTCATGCTGCCGCGCATAAAAGCGAAAAAAGCCGCGGCCTGAAAAGACCGAAAATGAAAAAGGCCCGGTGAGGACCGGGCCTTTTTTATTTTCGCCGGGACTTATTTCTTCGGCAATATCTCCAGCCAGTAGCCGTCCGGGTCCTCGATGAAGTATATCCCCATGCCCGGGTTCTCGTAGCAGACGCAGCCCATCTCCTTGTGCAGCGCGAAGGCGGCGTCGTAGTCGTCCGCCGTAAAAGCCAGGTGTATCTCGTTGTCGCCCAGGTTGTATTTCTCCTTCCTGTCCTTCAGCCAGGTCAGCTCCAGTTTATGCGGGGTGGTCCCGTCGCCGAGGAAGACCAGCGTGAAGCTGCCGTCGGCGGCGTCCTTGCGGCGGACCTCCTCCAGCCCCAGGGCTTTCTTATAAAAAGCCAGGCTCTTCTCCAGGTCCAGGACATTGAGATTATTATGAGAGAAAATGAATTTCATCCGTCCTCCTAAAAATCGTTCTTCGCCGCTTCATCCATCTCTTTTTTCACGCGACGGCGCAGTTCCAGCGCCCAGGCTATCAGCAGAATTATCAGGCCGGCGCCTGAAAGCTTCATCAGCATGGACCAGACAAAAGGACCGCGCCTGAGTATCTCTATGTCCCCGGGGCCGGCTATATAGAGTATTTCGCAGGCGCCGCCCCTGGTGTCGGTCCGGCTGACGCTGGACCTGGCGGTCATACGCTGCGCCCCGCCTCCCCTGGAGATATTCACGCCCACCAGCAGGCCCCGCAGCCTGACCTGGTCGCCCATTCGCACGCTCCGTATCTTTTCGTAGACCCCGGGATCGCAGGTCACTATATGGGTGTTGGCCGCGGCGTCGGTATTGAAATGATACCCGTTCTTCCAGCTGGCGACGAACCAGTCCATCCTGACGCGCAGCTTGGTATGGCGGTATAACCCGTCCCTCGCGTTCTCTCCCCAGAGAAGACCCAGGTCCGCGGCCATGACGCCCTTAAGTTCGCTGGCCAATTTATGAGAGACGCCAAAGACATAACCGGTTATATCGTAACGGTACAGGGGTTCGAAGGACCAGGAGTATCCGTCGCGCGCGCAGCCGGGCGCCGCGTCGCCGGACAACAGCTCCGTCTGGAGCGGTTCGCCCTTCACCGCCGGCAGCAGCTCCGACGGCGGCACGCTCCTGTAGGCGTCAACGGACATACGCCAGGACACGAACATGAGCGCGGCCAGCGCCAGGAAGAGGTTGCGGTACATCGGCGGGGCTCAGTCCATCAGCCGCTTCTGGCCTTCCAGCTCGCGTATATACTGCACGTCCTGGGTGAACTCCAGGCAGCCGATATATTTTCCCGCGTCGTCGCGCAGGGCGTAGAACTCGATGAGTATCTTGTGGACCTTCTTCTCCGGACCGACCGGCAGGTCTATCCAGAAGCGCGCCATGTCGCGCTTGCCCGCCTTCATCTCCCCGACCAGCCGCTCCACCTGGTCCAGACTCTTCTTGGGGTGGCAGTCCCGGAAATTCATGCCGATGCAGGTCATGGGCCTGTGGAACAGCCGCTTGTCGTGTTTGTTCCAGCCCACCACCTCGTCGTTGGCGTCTATGACCGTCACCTCGGCCGGTATGGCCTCGATCATCGCCTTCACCATATCCGCGCTCATCCTGTCGAAAAGCATGCTTACCTCCGTCGCGGCGCCGCCGCCGTATATATAAGAGGTAATAATTATAGGAAATAGAGCGGCTGTTTCCGGCCCGTCGCAGAGCTCCGGGCACCGACTGCGGGCAATGCCGCCCGGTTCCGTCGGCCAGTCAGCGCATCAGGCCTTTTTCCTTGAAACTCAGCCATCCCCCCTTGGCCACTATGACATGGTCGAGCAGCTCTATGCCCAGCAGCCGGCCCGCTTCGGCCAACCGCTTGGTAAGCGAGATATCCTCGTCCGAAGGCTCCAGGCAGCCCGAAGGATGGTTATGCGCGACTATCACCCCAGCGGCCAGGTTCTTCACCGCCGGCTCGAACACCTCGCGCGGATGCACAAGGTTGTAGTTGAGCGTGCCGATGGAGACTATGTCGCGCTTTATCTCCTGGTTGCGCGTATCCAGGAAGAAGACGACAAAATGCTCCTTCTTCTGCTCGCGTATATCGCGCAGCTCCTCCCAGACGTCGCGCGGCTTTAGATAGACCGAGGTCTTCTTGCCGCCCAGCACCCGCCGGCCCAGCTCGAAGGCGGCCATTATCTCGCAGGCCCGCGCCGGCCCCAGCCCCTGCGCGCTCTTGAGCTCCGCGAAACCCGCCCGCGAGAGCCCCTCGCGGCCGAAGCGCTTCATCAGCCCCGCCGCGAAGTCCATCACGCCGGTGCCGCGCGTCCCCGTGCGCAGCAGCAGCGCCAGCAATTCCTCGTCGGAGAGCTTATCCGGACCGTAGCGCATCATCCGCTCCCTCGGCCGCTCCACCCTCGGCATGTCCTTTATCAGCGAAACGCAGACCTTCCCCATACAGCCTCCTTTCCGCCCTCCACCGCTCCTCCATAGCGTAAAACACCCGCGCGACAACGTAGTGTCGCGCCGCTGCTTTGTACTATTGCGCTATGAGCAAAAGGACCGCAGGCTGCGGCCAAATGAAGCGATTCAACGCCGGGCCCTCCGACGGTCTAGTATTTTACGGAGTAAAAGGGGCGTTTATATGCTGCCCAGGATGATGAGCGCGAACGTGGCGAGGGTGAGGATTAGGATATCGGAAAAGCGGAACCGCCGGGGAGGCCCGGCGGTTCGATCTCGCGGCGGAACGGGCCTTCCCGTTATTTCTTGGCCGGCTTGGCCGCGGGCTTTTTAGCCTCTTTGACTTCGGCGCAGGCGCTCACCTTGATGGCGGCCAGCGGGTATTTGGGCGGGTTCGGGGGCAGGAACTCGCCTTTCACGGTGACGGTCTTGCCGGCCATTTTCTCCAGGGGCTTGAAGGCCTTCTTGTCCTTGCCGGGCAGGAGCTTTATAGCCTCTTCGCCGGACTTGAGCAGTATGGTGTCGAACTTCTCGTTCTTCGCCGCGTCGGCTTTGATGATCTCGATGACGCCGGTCTTCTCGACCAGTTCGGTTTTTTTCACCGGGGCCTCCGCCCGGGCGCCGGCCGCCACGGCCAGCAGTGCGAAAGCTATGGAACCGCCTAATATCCTTCTCTTCATCAGTAGTCTCCTTTAAATTCGCCGCGTTATAAACGAATGATACATCTTTGCCGCCCGCCGCTCAACGGCGCCGGCGGCAGCCGTAGTCCTGCTATGACGTGTAAAGTATCAGTTACAAAATAAGCGCAGTTATCGCCAGCCCCCCCGATCCGGGCCGCCGCTCACCGGGCGAGTATCAAGGGATGCTCAACGGGAGAGGGATCCCTCCCCGGGAAATAGAGCTTCAACCGGTCAGAAACGCCCTTCAGCAGAACGATAAAGATGTAGGCGTTTGCGACGGCCTGCCAGCCCGGAACGCGGCTCTCGAGCCCAAAAAGCCGGAAATATCCCAGCACGTTAACGAACAGCGTATAGGCGACATAAAGCAGGTAGCCGGAAAATACGACCGACAGGAGCGCGTAAGCTCTCTGGAAATTTTTTGTGTACGGATGGTCCTTGTAGGCGTCCGTGAGGTCTTTCCAGCACCAATACCCGTCGGTACTGACCAGCGGGTTAAGGTTGAAGAGCAGCAGGTACAGGATATAGTACGCCGCGGCCAGAAAAACCTTGGCGCCGCTGGCCGCGTATACGAGGAACAGGAAGAAAGAAAAGAGCGACTGTACGGCAAGCCCTCCCAGGTTGACCGAGAGCCTGCGCTTCAGCGGCAGTTCCCCGACCCCGGAAACGTTGGTATAGAACACCGGGTAGACCAGGTAGATCGAGAATCCTATGGGGCGGAACCCGATCCCGTTGAGGTACGCCGCCAGAGAATGCCCCATCTCGTGGAGAAGGATACTGGCCAGGAGTATCGCGGGAAGAAGCATCCCCCCGGAAATATTCCCGGAAGCCGCCCTCCAGTCGAAAAAGAGCAGGGGGACGGATGCCAGCAGTCCCGCCAGGGCGGGGATGGCGGCCGCGGACAGGAGCCTCTCCCCGGAGAGCGATCCCGGCCTGAGCCCTGAAAAAAGCCTTCGCTGCAGCTGGCCGGAAATAAGTTCCAGGGAGGGGTTGAGTATCGAGCGAAGCAGTCGCTCGCGGGAATACCACGGCCGTGACGGCACCAGGCAGCCGCTTGCCATAAGCTTCCGCAGGATACGCTCGGGCTCGGAGGCGCCCAGGCGGCCCAGCTCGGCCAGATACTCCGCCTCCGCGGCCCTGTCCGGAAGATAGGAAAGCAGCTTGTATGTCTGCGGGCTCAGCTCATGGCAGGAGGTCTTTCCGATGACCAGAAGACTGCCGTCCCTTTCCACATAATACCGGCTCTTGAAAATATTTGTAAGCATGTCGCGCGCGGGTCAAACAGCCGCAGAGAACACCCCTGGAACAGCGTTCAGCCGCGGGTTGCGCAGCGGGTTTTTCCGCAAAGATTTGAATATAAGGCCGTGGCCGGAGGAAAAATACAGGTAGCGCATCACGGCCGCGGCGGGGCCGCTGCCGGAAGTTCCCCAGCCCAGCGACGCGCCAAGCTCGTCACGAAGGGAGGGAACAAGGGAATTCGTCTCCCTCGTCTCGCCGGCGATCCCGTCCACAGGCGTATACCCGAAGGAGAGCGGCATATCCCCGGCCGGCACATCGGCGCGGATCCCGAAAGCCGCGGGGTCCGCGGACATTTTAGAACCCGGAAGAAGCTCGAACTGGTTGAACACATAGGTCCCGTTGTCCATCTCTTTGAGAAGCCCCTTGACGAACTCCACAGTGCGCCGGAGCTCCTCCGGGGTCTCGCCGGGGAATCCACCCATGAAGCTGATGTGCAGCCCCATGCCGGCGGCGTTAACGGCGCGGAAAAGTTTTTCCAGGGCGACGGGCGGGATAGGCCGCTCATATTTATGCATGAGGCCCTGCACTCTTTCGCACGACGTTTCCAGGCCGAACAGGACTTCTACGCATCCGGCGCGGCGCATCAGCTCGAACAATCCGGGAGCGGCCTCCATATCACAGCGGCAGCGGCAGGACCAGCGTATATCCAGGCCCTTTTCCAGTATCTTTTCACAGAAACTGCCCAGGTTAGCCCCCCCGATAGCCTCGTCGGCAAAACTGAATTTGCGGTAGCCGGCGGCTGCGCAATCGGCTATATAATCAGCGGATGCCGCGGCGTCAAAAGCCGTCACGGGCACGCCCGGCTCCCCCTGATGGCCCTGGGCGCAGAACGCGCATCTGCCCCAGTAGCACCCCGCGTAGCTCAGACGCGTCCAAAGCAGCGGTTCCGGGCTGAAAGACGACGGGTCCCCCGGAGGCACCCGCCTTGAAGCCAGCGGATTCGGGCGCGTTTTAAAAACCTGTTCGCCGATGAACCCGCCGACACTCTCTCCCGCCTGCAGCCTATCGAGCATCGCGGCTATAAGGCCCTGGGCCCCATGCCCTTGTTCCACTACGGAATCGAATACCTTCAGGAGGGCGCCCGACTCCTTCAGCTTCCCCATATAAGGGTCCAGGGAAAAGTACTCATACCTGTGCTCCGCCAGGCTGATATGAACGCCGGGAAACCGCTCTTTTATCACGACCGCCGCGGACATCGCCGTCAGAAGTTCAAGATGCGACTTCAGCGCCATCAGGACCACGCCGCCGGGCTTTATGGAAAAATCCCCGAGATAGGCCGAAGTCAGCCGGTAGAGAAGCGTGTCCCGCCTGAGGGCATAGTCCGCGAGTTTTTCGCTGGATGAATAATCGGCTTCGTTCGCGAAGGGCGGCATTTGCGCGCGGAAGTCCAGGGAGTGCTGGATCCTGTTGAGCAGCGAGAGATGACCGGCCAGGTCCCCGGCGAAGCCGGAATATTCCTCAATAGAATCGAATGATGACCGGTCGCATATCCCACGGAGAGCCGCCGCGGCTTTTCCCCCGGAACGGTCCAGGTCGACACCGTGAGCTTCCCAGGAGCGGAGGACCTGTTCCCGCCGGGGCCCCTGGAGCGGAGACAGCAGGACCTCCTTGAATTCCGGCGAGCAGAGGACCTTCCAGAGCCGGTAACCGGCGCCGTAGGAGGATATGGAGAACTTTTCCTTCTGCGGAACGGCCCAGCTGTACCAGGCGCCGGCGTCATGAACTATGGTCAGCAGTTTGCCGGGAGGAATGAATCGTGATATTTCCATGCGCGCCTCTTACTGTTTGCTCATACTGCGGACGAACTCGTCCAGCAGGATATCCAGGTCCTGTTTCGGGGAAAAACCGGCTGCCCCGTAAAATTTCCCTGGATCAACGAAGGACCTGCTCTGGGGCATCGGAAGCCCGGGGGGGATCTGCCCGGGCAAGGCTGAAACGACGAATTTAGGGGCCGGGAACCCGGCTTTTCTGCAGATACCCTCCAGAAGCTCACGCCAGGTGCAAAAGCCGCTGCTGATATTGAACGGGCCGGCGACTTTCAGGTCCAGGGAATCCACGAGAGCCCTGGCGAGGTCTTCGGGGCCTACGAAAGAGGAGCCGGCCGTCTCAAGGGCTTCCTCCGATTTGAAGATGAAAGGGTTCCCGGAGGCACAGTTTGGATAAAGCGATTCCAGGAACTGGTCGCCACGCCCGTGCCCCCCGGGTCCGAAAAGAAGCGCCATGCGCAAAGGGATCCCCACGCCGCGGCCCGGACGCGGAGACTCTATCGCCATCTGCTGCTCGCAGCAGATCTTCGCTATATCGTACCAGCATACCGGCGATAAGGAATGGTCTTCGGTGAGAGGGCCGCGGGGGACTCCGTAGACGGACTGGCTGCTCATATACACGAAGTTGCCTTTCCTCCAGCTGTCCAGCAGCAGACCGGTGCCGTAAATGTCCTCCCGGACTACGGGCGCCCGCTCCACGCTGCGGGTGGAAGCCAGGTGTATCACACCGTCCGCCACGGCCACCTCGGCGGCATACTTCCCGGCTTCTGAAAGACGGGCCTGAACGGTACGGCACCCTTCAAGGGCGGTATTACTGTGAACCAGCGCGGTGACTTCGTAACCGCGGCGCAGCAATTCCTTCAGCGTATATCTGCCAACGTTGCCGCCGCCGCCGGTGAGAAATATTCTTGACATATTATCAGCCCGTCCGAGGTCGTAATTATACTCTTTTTAGGTTTTTCCCCATGTAATTCCGGCCCCGGCCGTTAAGCCGGGGCCGGAGGAGAAAAGATCAGCTTAACCGCGCACGCCGAGCACGGCAGACGGGGTACGAACCTCGAACTTATCCTTGCTGAAAGAAGCATCGAGCAGCGGGAGCGCCTCGAAGTACACCCGCTCTTCAAGCTCCTTAACCGCCAGGTTCCCCTCGTTCAGCATCTCTGACATCATCTTCTGGTTTTCCATTGTTCCTCCGTTTCACCTATTCAAATTTTGCTTACGCCAAAAATAGAGCAATTTTAATGCCAGTCATGCTGACAGCATTTTTCGCCTATTTTTCACAAAAATCAGCCAAATTTGGGCTTTTATTTTCAAATGAAAATATACCCGGGGAGGGTCCAGGGTTAGGATCTCGACCGTGAGGGGGATTATTCAGGATCTGGCGTCAAAGAAGTCATTGACCAGGTCGACAAGGGTCCGGGCCGGGACAAAGCCGGAAAGGCGTGAAAAAACGGACCCATCAACAAAAGTCCTGGTCTTTGGCATCCTGACATAGTGGGTACCCGGAGAAAGTTTTGATATGAGGGAGAGCTTGGGGACAAAGCCCCCTCTGCGTCCCATTTCGTCCAACAGTTTCCGCCACGTACAGAAACCGCCGCTCACGTTATACGTGCCAGACGACTTCAATCCGAGAGAATCGGCCAGTACCGAGGCCAGGTCCGCCGGTCCGATGAACGAAGTGCCGGCGGTTTCAAGCGCTTCTTCCGTTTCAAAAGCGAAAGTATGCGCCCGCACTAAATGTTCATGGATATTCTCCAGAAGCAGGGATCCCGGAGTCTTTCCTCCAGGTCCGAAGAATGGAGGTATGCGCAGAGAGATGGCGGCGCCTCCCTCAGGGCGGAGCGGAGCTGAAACGAGCTGGTTCTCGCAGCATATCTTGCCTATCTCATGCCAGCACATGGGGGAGAGCGGATGCTCCTCGGTAAGAGGGCCCCGGGGAATGCCGTATACCGCCTGGGTGCTGAGATAGATGAAATTCCCGCGTTTCCAGCTGTCCAGCAAAAAGCCGGTCCCAAGAATGTCCTCGCTTATGACGACGTTCCGGTCCGAGCTCATGGTGGAAGCGAGGTGTATTATCCCGTCCGCGGCGGCGGCTTCCCCGGCGTATTTTCCGGGTTCGGAAAGGCTGGCCTGAACTGCACGGCCCCCTTCAAGGGAGGTATCCCTGCGCGCCAGCGCCGTCACCTCGTAGCCGCGGCGCAGCAATTCCTTCAGCGTATATCTGCCGACATTGCCGCCTGCGCCGGTTAGAAATATCCTTGGCATAATATGGCCCGTTCGAGGGCATAATTATACCCTTTTTGAGTTTATCGCTATGCAATACAGCCCCGGCCGCCAAGCCGGGGCTTGAGGAGAAGAAATCAGCTTACCCGCGCACGCCGAGCACAGACTGAGGGGTCTGAATCACGGGCCTATCCTTGCTGAAAGAAGCATCGAGCAGGGGGAGAGCTTCAAAATACACCCGCCCCTCAAGTTCCTTAACCGCAAAGTTCGCCTCGTTCAGCATCTCTGAAATAATTTCCTGGTTTTCCATTATCCCTCCGTTTTACCTGTTCAAATTTTGATTACGCCAAATGAGAAGCAATTTTAATGCCACACCCGCACTCGCTACGCTCACAACCGTGCCAGATACTGCTTAAATCCCCCGCGCGACAGCGCGGATCCGGCCCGGTTTTGCTAATATTTCGCGATGAAGAAAAAGATCTCCTATTATCTGTTGTTCGCCGCGGCCGCTTACCTTATATTAAGGGCCAGCACCTTCGGCTGGAACCTCTGGAGCCCGTTCTTCGCGCCGCCCCCCCGCGCCGACGGCGCGCCGGAACGGCTGCGCGCGCATGTCGAAAAGCTGGCCGTGGGGATAGGGGACAGGAACTTCTTCGGCGCGGCGCTGCCGAAACTCAAAGAGGCGGAGCTTTACATAACCGCCGACTTCAAAAAATGCGGATACCGGACCGTGCGTCAGCCCTACAAAGCTTTCGGCGTGGAAGTGGCCAATATCGAGGCTGTGCGCCCGGGTACCGACCCGCGCGTCCCCTACTACGTCGCAGGGGCGCATTACGACACGGCCGAGAACCCGGGCGCCGACGATAATGCCAGCGCGGTGGCCGTCATGCTGGAACTGGCCTGCCGGCTGGCCAAGGAGCCGCCGGCCGCGGACATCCGTTTCGTCGCCTTCACCAACGAGGAGCCGCCTTTCTTCCGGAAGGATTCGATGGGCAGCGCGGTCTATGTTTCATCGGCCATAGCGCGCGGAGACCGGCTGCTGGGCGGGATAGTGCTGGAGATGCTGGGCTATTACAGGGAAGAGCGGTTCTCGCAGAAATACCCGCCGCTGATAGGTCCGTTCCTGCCGAACCGCGGTGATTTCCTGGCGCAGGTGGGAAATTTCGGCTCGCGAAAGTTATCCGGGACGCTGGCCCCCGCCTTCAGGCGAGGCACCGGCCTGCCGCTGGTCGCGGTCACGCTGCCGGCCTTCGTCCCCGGCGTGGACTTCTCCGATCACCGCAACTTCTGGGCGAAGGATATCCCCGCGGTGATGTACAGCGACACCGCTTTCTACCGCAACGATAACTACCACAAGGATTCCGACCTGCCGGAGACGCTGGACTACCCCCGCATGGCCGCCGCCGCCGACGGCCTGGAAGCGGCGCTGCGCGCCCTTCCGTAGAGGCCGACCGGCCGGCGCCGGGTTTCAGGTCAAGCCTTATTCAATTCAAGATTGACCTGGAAGAATAACACGCGCAGCAGCTGTATGGGCTCAAGGTAGTACAACAGGGAAATAGCCAGCCACCAGCCTTTTTGGGCTCCCCATGAGAGCGAAGTATGCCTCGGCGGGTACGGGCGCTTGTGCAGCAAAGACGCCCAATCGGTCCAGTCCGTGTCCGGCCTGTCGAAATCCCTGTAATATTTTTCAAAGACCGCCGTGCCGGGAAAAGGGATCAGGATATTGAAAAGGGCGAACAGCGAAAACAGTTTTTTCGAGAAGATGGCGGTCTGAATGATCGTGAAGACGGTTTCCCCCTCCGCCCCCAGAATATAGGAATTGTAGCAGTTGATATCGTGCTTATGGAGCTTGGCGCAGCATTCTTCCGCCATCTCCAGCGTCGCCCCCTTCTTCATGATATCGAGAATGCGCTGGCTGCCTGTTTCGATGCCGAGCAGGACCTCGACGCAGCCCGCCTGCTTCATCTTCGATATCAGGGACTCGTCCAGCAGGGTATTTACCCGCCCGGCGGCCTGCCATGTTATGGGCAGTTTCTTTTTTATCATCAGGTCGCATATCGCCGCGGTCCGCTTTGCGTCGATACTGAAACAATCGTCCACAATGTAGAAGTGCCTGATGCCGGATTCCTTTACCAGGCATTCCATTTCCGCCACGAAAGATTCCGGGCTGCGGGAACGGAACTTGCGGTACACGGAGGCGGCGTTGGAGCAGAAACTGCATTTTGACGGGCAACCGCGGCTCGAAATGACGGTCGCCATCTTTCCGCCGCCGTACAGGCTGCGGCAATTTTCGTACGGGCGCATATCGAGCAGGTCCCGGGCGGGATAGGGCAGGACGTCCAGGTCCCGGAACGGCTCGGGCGTCGGCGTTTCCCTGTACTGGCCGCCTTCCATAAAGGCCGCGCCGGGAACATCCCTGAAATCCGCCTTGCCGTTCGCGTCGAACCCGTCCGCTAAAGCGAGCATGGGGATCTCGCCCTCTCCCCGTATCACGGCGTCCAGGCCCGGTGTCCCGAGCATCGTGGACCGGGGCAAAGCGGTGACATGCGGTCCCCCCATCAGGACAAGACAATTCAGCCGTCGTTTGGCTTCCAGGACCAGCCGCTTGGCCAGCATGAATGAACTTGTGGTGGAGGTTATGCCCACGGCGTCCGGAGCGAACCGGGAAAGCTCCTCCCACATCGTCTCCAGCGGCATCCTCACGGCATCGGGGTCGTAGATCCTGACATCATGCCCGCCCTGGCGCAGATAGGACGCTATATAGCCCAGGCCAAGCGGGAACCATGGCTCCGGATTCAGGGCTTTTTCGTGCCGGTTGTACGACAGGGGCGGATTGATGAGGACGACTTTCATGAGAAATTTTGATAGCAGGGACTATAACCGGAGTCCCGACGCGCTGCGTTCCCGCAGTTCGTTATTATAGCGGTAGGCGGGGCGTTTAGCAAATTGATAGATCCTTGCCGGAAAAAGATACGCCGCGAGAGCCGCCCGTTTTGTTTATAATAAGACTTCATGCGAAGGTGCCGCAAAAAGCACTGTGTGCATCAAGCGGCCAAAACCGTCCGGTTTTCAGTGAATTTGAGCAGGATTCTTCCGCCCGGCTGGCGTCAGGCTGGTTAGTGCAAGGAGGCGTTTATGGGAAAAGTTGTGTTCTCTCTGGCGGCCGTGGCCGCCTCACTGCTGCTGCTGCTGGCCTCTTTTCACGCCGCGTCGCGTTACGAAGGCCCGGCGGCGGTGAAATTCGCGGCGCTGGCGCTGCAGGCCGTCCTCGCGGCGGCGGCTTTCCGCAGAAGTTGGGTGCCAGCCTTCTTCATCGCCGGCGCTTTCATACTGACGCTGTTCGGCTACGACATGTACCGCGACGTTTCGCTGAAATCGGTTTCGGGCCGTAACAGGGGAACGCTAGGAGAGGCCCGCGGGCGCCTACAGACTTATTTCGCGGAGCACGCTCGTTATCCGGATACCCCGGACTTGACCGGCCTGGAACTAAGCCTGCGACAGCACGGCACAGGGGCCGCCGAAGCGGATGTGACCGATCTTTCCTCCTGCGCTTTCCGGTTTAGTGATACGGATCTTTCCCGGGGGCCCGTGGTGCTCCGCTACTCCTACCTTTCCCCGGAGGAGGGCCACCCTTACGTCCATGAGCATACGGCTGATAAGGCCGGCTATCCGGGGCCGGTGATATTTCCTGGCGCTTCCATCAGCTATAGTGTCGAACTACCGGGAGTCGGTCCACTCAGGTCCGGGGAATTCACGGCGCCGGAGCCGGAAGGCTTCGAGCCGGATACCGGCCGGCTGCTTTACGATCCGGGCAGCGGCGCACTCTTCATCAACTGCACGCATACGGACAAATACAAGGGGGTGCGCTGGTCCGGAATATAAGGCCCGCGCGGCTCAGAAGGCGCGAAGGCCGGCCGGGAGGGTAGGCCCCAGGAAACAAGTGTCGTTCCCCAAAAAAAGACGCCCGCGCGAGGCGGGCGTTCTTTTTTATGGCGCAAAAATTCAGCGGGTGGAGACCTTCAGCGTCAGGCCCTTCTCGTAGAGGCCGAAGCCGGTGATGTCGGGCCGGGCGAAGAGGTTCGCGGGCAGGTACTTCTGAACGAAAGAGGTCTTGACATCGGCCTTCAGGGTCCAGGCGGCCTTATCATAGCGCAGCGTCAGCACGTCGGAAGCCTTCATCGGCATCTGCTGGGCGGCGAAGCGGTCGTCGAGGGCTTTCATGATGCCCGCTATGGCGACATCCATGACCTGGGCCATGATGTCCTCCTGGGACATCTGCGGCACGGCGGCCTTGTTGCGGTCGGGCTGCATCTCCACGTGGAGCTGCACGCGCTGCACGCGTATGGCCAGGCTGTTGCGGCCCGCGAGGTAAGGCTTGAGGGTTATGACCGGGTCGACATTGATGCCGCCGATGTTTATGTGGACGTTCTGCAGGCGCATGAAATCGCCGACTTTTATCGCGACGGGCAGCAGCGGGTCGGTTATCGTAACGCGGGGGTCGGAGGCGGCCACCTGCTCAAGACCGCGCTTCACCGCGGCAAAAGGTATCGTCGCCTCGGCGGTGAGACCGATGAGCTCTTCGGCCGGTATCTGAACGGGCCTGGCCACGGGGACCGGGGCGCGCATCGTGGACACGCTCTCGATGCCCTCTATGTCGGGCACCTGTATGGAATCCAGGTCGAAGGCCGCGGCCGGGGCGGAGAAGGCCGCCGCCGCCAGGAGTCCCGCTATCATCGTCTTTAAAGTTTTCATGTTTTTCATTTCTCCCGTATATCCTTAAAGGTCGAAGGCCAGGTAGAGCAGGCCGTTGCCCAGCGTCAGCTTGTTTATCACCGCGCCCTTGGCGAAGGAGGGCAGGAAGGCCGCGTCGGCCAGCTTTATCTCGACGGTGTCGTCGGCCAGCTTGCGGGCCTTCATGACCTTGGCCAGCTCGGGGTTGGTGGTCAGCGCCTCTATGACGCCGGAGATGATCTTGTTCTGCAGCCAGTTGTTGATGAAGCCCGGCAGTCCTATGCCGTAGGCCTGGTCCACGTTGACGCGCTCTATCTTGACGCGTATGGTGTTGGGGGCGGTCAGCGTGGGCAGCACCTTGGCGGTGAAGTAGACGTTGGGCTTGAGGAAGACGTCGCGGGCGTAGAACTTGCCGGCCAGCTCCAGGCGGCCGTCCGCCTTGAACTTGACGCCGCCGTCGTGGCCCTTGGGCAGCAGTTCGAAGTCGCCGCCCTTGGCGTGCTTGTCTATGAACTTGGTCACCAAACCGTCGGAGATGGTCAGGTTATGGTCGCGCAGCTGCGCGGCGCCCACGCCGGAATGCGCGCCCAGGGCGAAGCCTTCCTGGTCGAAGCTGAAAGCGGTCAGGTTGATATCGGTTATAAGGCCGGGCATCAGCGGCGCCACGAACTTGGAGTCCACCGAGGCGGTCAGCTTCCAGGCCAGGCGGTCGTAGGAGAAGGTCAGCACGTCCGCGGCGCGCAGGGCCACCTTGTTCTTGGCGAAGGCCGCGTCCATCGCGCCGGTCACGCCGTCGCTTACCTTGGTCATGATCATTTCCATGACCGCGTTCTTGTCTATCTCGGTCATGCCCATGGACTTGGGCCCGAAGGATATGTCCATGGCGACCTTGACTACCTTTATCGAGATACGGTTGGGGCCCTCGAAAACGGGCTTGAGCAGGATGTTCGGCTCGGCCTCTATGCCGTTATAGTTGATAAGGACGTTCCTGAAAGCGACGTTCTCGCCGGCCGCCTGCAGCACCGGCAGGGAGGGGTCGAGGGCGGTTATCTGCGCGTCCTTGAGATCGACGATCAGCGCGGTCAGGGCCCGGAAGGGCAGCTTGAGGCTCAGGTCCAGCACCGGGGCGGGCTGGTTGGGAGAGCGGTCGGAGTCCAGCAGGGCCTGGGGCACGGCCAGCTCCTCGGTCAGTCCGCCGAGGTTATCCAGCGACACGGTCTCCAGCGCGGGGCCGCCGGCGAAAGCCGGGACCGCGGTGGCCGCGCCGAAGGCGAAGCTGGCTGCGAGAATATTGCGGAAAAGGTTTTTGATCGTCATGCTTATAGTATAGCGGCCGGGGCCGTTTCTCATAAGTGTCCTAGGGCCCACGCGGGCGGGTCCTTTAGGCCCCCCTATTTGATATCATAGGCCCATGGAATTCAGGCCCCATGACGCCGTGAAGAACCTGCTCAACGGCGGCTACGGCATAGTCCTCAAAAGCGAGGAAGGGATGATCACCGTCCTGACCACGCGCGGACAGCGCCTCACGCTGATGGCCCGCTATATCGCGCCGGCCTCCCCGGAGGAGGCCGAAAAGCTCAAACCCCTGCTCGACTGGCATCTGGCCCAGGAGGCGAAAAAGAACGCCCCCGCCAAACCGCCGCCGGACCCCGCCGTCATCAGGGAAAAGTTCGAAAAATTCGTAAAACATATAGCCGCGCGCTACCCTAAATCGGCCGAAGCCTTCCGGGCTTTCTGGGCCGCCATGCTGGAGGCGGTCGGCGACCTGCCCGGCGAGACCTGGGAGATGCGCCAGGACACCGCCAAGGACCCCGGCCCGGTCATCAAGGTCCTCAACCCCAGGACCGGCAAGCGCGTCTACTGCCTGCACCTCTACCCCGGCTGGGCGCTGCGCCTGGAGATAAAGAAAGAGCATATCCCCGCCGTTTCCGAAGCGCTATTCCCGATAGAGAACGCCATGTTCGGCGAAGGCCGCGCGGCCGAGATAGTCTATGACAAGACCGGGCCCGAAAAGGTCGCGGCCTACGCGGACATGCTCAAGGCGGTGTACGCCGCCGCGGCGCCCGGTAGCGATTGACACCCGTCACCCCAACGGCTATTATTTTGAAGTCCCCATACAGCACGGAGGTCCACATGAGACACCTGATCACAGCCCTCGCCCTGGTTTTATTCGCGGCGCCGGCTTTCGCGCAGACCAAACCCGCCGATAACGGCAAGCCGCCGACGAAAACCCAGCAGCTCAACGAAGAGCGGGACGAATTGAAGGCCCAGTACGAACTGCTCATGCAGAAGCAGAAGAACAAGATAGCCGACATGGAGGCGGAATTCAACCGTCTTTCCGCCGAGAACAAGCTGGAGGCCGAGCGCCAGACCGCCGCCCTGCGCGCGCTCAAGGACGAGATAGAGAAACTTTACACCGGCAATAAACTATCCGATGAGAAGCTCAAGGCCGATACCGCCCTCATGAACGTCGAACTTCAGCGCCTGACGCTGGAGAACAAACTCTCGGCCGAGGCCTCCAAGAAAGAGCTCGAGGCGATAACCGCCTCCATCCTCAAGATCAAGGCGGAGAACGAACTGCTCTCCGAGCAGCAGAAAAAGCTGATACTGGCCGATTCGGCCGAGAAGATGGCCATCGACCTGGAGATAAAGAAGATGGACCTGAAGGAGCGCCAGCTCAAGTTCGAGAAACTCACCCTGGACAGCCGCATGGACAAGCTCAACTCCGACCTCGTCCTGCGCTCCAAGAAAGAGGAGTGGAAGAAGGAATCCAACACCGAGCCGGTTTACGAGAACCAGCCCTTCAAAAAGGGCGTGCTGACCGTGAGCGACCGCCGCATCCCGCTCAACGGTCCCGTCTATTCCAAAAGCGCGGACTACATCACCGACCGTATCCATTATTTCAACAACATCAGCACGGCCCCTATCTTCCTGGTCATAGACAGTTCGCCCGGCGGCTCGGTCATGTCCGGCTACCGCATACTCAAGGCCATGGAATCCAGCAAAGCCCCCGTCTACGTGGTGGTAAAATCCTACGCGGCCAGCATGGCCGCCGGGATAACCACGCTGGCCAGGAAGTCGTTCGCCTACCCCAACGCCATAATACTGCATCACCAGATGTCGACCATGAACTGGGGCAATATGACCCAGATGAAGGAACAGTACGAGAAAGCGAAGGAGTGGGAGCGGCGCGTACTGGAGCCCGTGGCCAAAAAGATGGGGATCTCTATCGAGGCCTTCCGCAAGCGGATGTACGAGAGCAGCTCGGACGGCGACTGGGAGGAGTTCGCTGACAAGGCAGTAGCCCTCAAATGGGTGGACCACATAGTGGACCGCATCGAGGAGACCGGCTTCGTCAAGAACCCGGATTCCGGGCAACCGGCCCCTGGCAGCAGGATGGAATTCCCGGGCCTGGAAGAGAAGACCGACGATACCGGCCGCAGGTACGTCAGCCTGCCGCGCCTGGAGCCTTTCGACTTCTACTTCATCCACAACCCGGACAAGTACTACCGCTGACGGCCGGCGCCGCCGGCCTCAAGCCCTCTCTCCCCCGCGGGAGGGAGGGCTTTTTCATCCCTTGACAAAGGGCGGCGGCGAGGTAAACTATACTGCTATGTTCAAGGTCCTGATACTGGCGCTGGCCCTGCCGCCCGCGTCCGCCCTGGCCGCGGAGACGGAGACCCCTCCGACGCCGGCCACCGCCGCCGACGAAATACCGTCTGGCGGGGAGATGGGCATGGAGGACCTGTCCCGGTTCTACGACAATGCCCGGCTGACCGGCGGGGCGCCGGAAATGGACTTAGCCCC
>DNQL01000181.1 GCA_003500765.1 Elusimicrobiota bacterium
TATATTCTTCTGGGGCATGGGCTTCCTGATCTACGACGGCCTGCGGCTGACGCTCTCCGCCGCCGCCCGCCCGCTGCCGGCCTGGGCCCCGAGGGCCCTCTGCGCCGCCCTTGCCGCGCTGACCGCGGTCTCGCTTTACAACGGCTTCAAGACGCCGGAGATCAAGCGCTTCGACCTGGCCGTGCCGGGCCTGCCCGACCGTTTCGACGGGCTGAAGATCGCGCAGATCTCCGACATGCACATAGACTCCGGCTACCAGCTGGTTAAGTTCAGGGCGGCCGCGGAAAAGCTCGCGGCGGAGGCGCCCGACCTGGTCCTCTTCACCGGGGACCTGGTGGACCCGGGCATAAGGTGCGAGGCGGACCTGGAGCTGGCCGCGGCGGGCCTCAAGCCGCGTCTGGGCAGTTTCGCCTCGCTGGGCAACCATGAGTACTACTACGGCCTGGACCGCTCGATGGGCTGCTACGAACACATGGGCATAAAACTGCTGCGCAATTCCATCGCCGAGACGGGCGGTCTGAAGATAGCGGGGCTCGACGACATAAGGACCGCCGGGCTGGAAGCCGCCGACGTGGAGCGCGTGCTGGCGCCGCTCAGGGACGAACCGTTCGCTCTGGTGCTCAATCATCAGCCGCTGCTCTACGACGTCATCGCCAGGAAAGGCCGGTTCCTGGTCCTCTCGGGGCACACGCACAGGGGACAGATCTTCCCTTTCCACTTCTTCACCAGGATGGCGTACAAGTACTTCTACGGCGTCTACAGGCTGAACGACTCGGTCTTCTACGTCACCTCGGGCGCCGGCACCTGGGGGCCGCCCATGCGCCTGCTGGCCCCCGCCGAGGTGCCGCTTATAACCCTCAGGAAAGCGTGACCGGGCGGCGGTCGCCAAATGAAAAGCCCCCGGGGAACCGGGGGCTTTTCTTTTACGCACGAAGGCGGTATCAGTCGAAAGGCCGCCACTTGGCTTTGGCCTTCCAGGTCTTCTCCCTCTTTATGTAGGCGCTGAAAAGGTCGAAAGACTGCTCGGACGACATCTCATCCATCGCCGCGAACTGGCCCTGGTCGTCCTTGTATTCCACGTCATAGGCCCCGCCCGAACGGGAGGCGGTGATGAACCCGTCCGGGGCGTTGAGGGTTATGAAGAAATTCTCCTCGCCCAGCGCCTCGAAAGCTTTCTGAAGCTGCGACACCGTGGGGTCCTTTACTACGGTCCCGTCGGCCATCTCGATCATGTATCCCTTGTTGGGCCCGTCCTGCGGCGCCCCCTGGACTATTGCGGGCGCGGCGGGAGCCTTGCGGGCCGCGGTTTTAAGGGAAGGCTCCTTGTCGTCGTAGGCCATGAACTTGTCCTTCTCTATGACCAGGAAGGAACCAAGGGCCTGCTTCCAGGTCTTGCCGGTTTTGTTGAGATTGAAGATCCTGACCTTGGCGGGGTCGGCGTCCTCATCGTAATACACCGAAGCGGTTACGCCGGCCTTGTTGGCGGCGTAGCGCACCTCGCGCACTTTGCCGTCCCAGCGGCGCAGGCCGATAACCTCGGACTTTATGGCTTTGTCCTTGAAGAATTTTTTGTCCACCGTCATGGCCAGCACGGGAGGCATGTGGCGCTTAACGCCCTCCAGGTCCTTGTTCTTATAGGCCGTCAGGATCTCCCTGCCGACTTCTTCCGCCGTCTGCGCGCAGGCGCAGGGCGCAAGGAACGACAGTATTGATATCAGTATAGCCGCGAACCTCATTGTTAGCTCCTAATAAAAGCGGTTTAAACCCCGGTTTATCCTATCATATAAATTTTTTTCATGTAAACAAGGCGGAGGACTGCCCGAAAGGCCCACTCCGGCATGGTAACTAATACGGGCCCCGACTGCCCTTTATGCCCCTGAAGGCCGGACTCGGTCCGGCTATACTTTATATAGCGGAACATCACGGAGGGTCCTGAATGCGAAAGATCTCAGCGCTTTTATTCGCGGTAATAACTTCTATATCAGTGAACGCCGGCGCCGCCGACACGCTCGACGGCCTGCTCGAACGCGTACAGGGCGGACAGCGCAGCAAGTCCGCCATGGACGCAGCGGCCGCCCTCCGGCTTGCCGCGGCGGACGCGCCCAAGGCCCGGATAATGCTGGTCGACGCCCTGGACGGCTCCCGGGACCCCGGCTACCGCTGCTCTGTCATAGATATTCTCGGCTCCGCTACGGACGATTCAGTGCGCCGCGAGCTGGCCGCCTCGGCCCTGGACCCCGACGCCGGGGTCAGGATATGCGCGACCCGCCAGCTGGGCCTGCAGAAGAACGAGCACGCCGTACCGCTGCTGGTCGCCAACATCGATTCCTACCTGGGCGGCTCCGGCAACAAGGGCGCCTACGAGGACGATTTCCGCGCCCGCATGTCCGCCATCAACTCGATCTGGGCCCTGGGCGAGATCAGCAGCCCCAAGGTCATGGGGGAACTCAGGCGCATCTTCTCCTCCTCCGACGAGGTCTTCAAACTCAACATCGCTTTCAGCGCCGGCAAGCAGGAAACTTCCAAGGCCGCCCCGTTCCTGCGCGATATCGCCGGCAGCGTCAACGAGACCGAGCCCGTGCGCTCGGCCGCCTTCGAGGTGCTGGAGCGCCTCGGGCAGGCCGGGGGAGTACAGTCCTCCCCCTCCGCAGTCCCCAGCGCTATGAAGAAAGCCGACCTGCTCTATACCGGCGGCCAGACCGGCACTATCTCCGACTGGTTCACCGACATGCTTCCCATAGGCCACACCGGCATATACGGCGGCACGAAGATAGAGGACGGGAAGATACTCCCCGTAATCTACGACTGCGTACCCAACTATTTCAAGCCGGGCGGGACCCGCACGGTCGGCTGGTACCATTACACGCATCACTTCAACTACCCGCTCTACGCCGTTAAGACCACGCGCACCCCTCCCACCGACCGGCAGCGCGAGGCCATCATACGCACCGCCCTTGCCCTGCAGGGCAAGGATTACGGCCTGAGCCATACCGAGCAGAAAGGTCCCGACACTTTCGACTGCGTCGGCTTCAGCGAGTACGCCTACGAACAGGCCGGCCTCAACGTCACCCCCGACGAGCAGGAGACCGGCTGGGGCTGGCCCCTGACGCCCGCCGAGCAGTACGACGCCGCCGTCAACGTCAGGGCCCCGGCGCCCGGCGTCTGGGCGCAGCAGACCCCTTCCGGCGTGGTCGCCCCCAACCCCGGCATCATAACCGGCGCCTTCGGCGCGCTGAACTCGGCCTTCGGCTCCGGATCCTCCGTGCAGTTGCCCGACGTGCCCGGCATCCCCGGCTTCTGAACCCGGCCGGAAGCCATAAAAAAAGCCCCGCTCTAGCGGGGCTTTTTGTTTTCACTCCGGACAACGGGCCCGGGCGGGAGTGACGGAAAGCCGGAGGTCGTTCTATTCCGCCGCAAGAACCCTGTAAACATCGATTACAGGGCCGTTAATGTTTTCACCGCCGAAACGCCGCTCGTGTTTAAGCCGCGGGACGCGTCCTTCCAGAATATCCCGATAAAGTTTACGGCTCCGCTGGTATTCACGAAGAAAGGGATGCCCGCGCGGAGGCTCCTGTTCCGGGTCAAAAAATCTGCGGTAACTGTCGCTATTGAGCACTATAAAATCTATCCCGGCCAGCGCTTCGGCATCCCATTGCTCTCCCTCCGGCAGGTCGGATCCACGGCTTTCGAACACCCTGAGAGCGGTATACGCATTCTCGACCGATGGCATTCCTTTCGAACTGAAATCCCTTCTTATTTCTTCCAGTTCCGAACGCGAACGAAGCCCGGGGAGATAGTAACGATCGACCAGCACCGCAGCTCCTTCAGGGAAAGATGCGTTTATCCAGGCAAGCGCCGACCGTCTGGAATCAGGCAAAGATTCCCTGGTTACAGCGTCTCGAACGGCCAGACCCTGCCAAGCAAGGACCGCTGCCAGCGAAACAGCGATCACCGGCCTGAAAACACGATTCGATTCGGCTGCCGACCAAAGAGCGCCCGCGGCCGCCATATACCCTATCGGCGCGAAAACCTGCAGGAATCGCGACCCCTTCCCCTCCCACCCGCCGATGTACGCCAGAACGGATATAAAAAACACCGCCAGCCACCGCGAGCTTCCCTTGACAGTAAGAGCAGTTATCAGTCCGGCGGCCAAAAGAGCGGCTAGCGGACCCTCGTCGCGCCAGAACGATGCGAAGTACCAGAGCCAATCAGTCCCGAACATCCCGATATGGCCGCTGTATTGGACATGGACGGCCGCCAGCACCAGCGTTGACAAATACTCCTTGAACCGGAGCACCCAGTAGGGATTTAAAAGCAGGAAACCGGCGAGGAATACTGCCGGCAGGACATAAAATCCCGGGGTTACCAGACAGTGCGGCAGTGAAATCGAATTTTGGTCTGCCGGGCATCTCTCGCCAATTGAGCGTGCGCGAAGCCATATTGAGAACAAGGCCCACCCGAACACAGCAGCGGAGAGCGCGCCTAATTTAACTGCCATCGAACGGCAGAAAATAATCGAATCCGTTTCCAGAATGCCATCGGAGCTGAAAAATACCGCAATCATCTCCCATGACCCGGAAATAAAGAAGCCGGCACAGAACAAGGAAACCACGGCGATCAATGATAAAGAGGCAAGCCCCGGACGCAACAGCTTCTTAACGCCGGGGACGTTTACGACAGGACACCAGGCCGCAAGTATCGCCGGCAGCAGCAGCACGGCGTTTGTTTTTATCGCCGCAGCAAGGCCGCATACCAGGGCGGCCGCACGGACCATGCGGGCGCTTCGCTCTTTCGCCCCTATCACGGCCAATCCCGCCGCGAGAAGGATAAAAAAAGAAAGCGAGGATTCAGGGAGGGCCTCCCTGGCCCTCATCGAGTGCCAGAATGAAACGGACAAAAAAAATCCGGCAAGAGCGGCCGCCGGCAGAGAACGGTAAATCCTCCAGGAAAGAAGGAAAAGCAGGGGCGGAGTCGCAACCGAAAAAGACCAGGATACGGCCCTGCAAACGCGATATATCTCAGAGCGATCGGAAAAGAAAAATTTCGCGTAAGACTCCCTCATGGAGCCGTCCGAGGTCACAGAAAGAACGGGCGCAAGCGCGGCCCAACAGAGGTAGTGATATAGCGGAGGATGAATGAAGTTTGCGGGCGCCGGCGTCCCCGTCCGGTAAAAATTCATCAGATTAGCGGCGACATAAGTCTCGTCGGGTCGCTGATGACCTTTCAATGGCCCCATTCTGAAAGACACGGAAAGAAAAACCACCGCCATTAAGGCGATGGCGAAAGCCAAAGGGGTTTTTAGTCCTGTTTTGATCCCGGGAGAAAAATTCATTTTATCGCGGCTGGCGTCAGAGCAAAGCGCAAAGAACGGCCTCAAGCGGAAATTTTAGAGCTCATGCGGCAAAGAGGATTCTTCGCGTTCAATTTCTTATCCGTCTGCGGCCCCCCGGCCAAGTCCGGCACGAACCCCTTCTGCATAATTCTTAAAGAGGACGCTATCGGCGGCTGGAGCGGGGGAGCAGCCGGTACAGGTCGAAGCTGAGCGCGCCGATAGTGACGTTCCTGGCGTAGCGCTTCCTGAAAGAACCGTCCAGCCGGGCGGCGGCCCTGTCCGTCAGCAGTATCTCGTCTATGCCGGCCACGTCCTCGCCCACCTTGAAAGCCACGTTCACCGTAGGGCCGTAGGCGTCGTCGGTCAGGCGTATCAGGGACCCGAAATCGATACCGGAGCAGATGTTGTAGCGCTTGTAAGGCGGCACTTTCGCGTTGCGGGCCTTGAGCCAGGCGTTAAGCTCCAGCGCGGCGCGCGCCGCCGTTTCCACGGAAGGGAACAGCGCTATCAGGTTGTCGGCTTTGCTGGAGAGGGCCTGCCCCCCGACATTCTCCACTATCCTCACGAAGCGGTCGTGACACTTGACCATCGTGTCGAGGAATTCGATGATGCCGTGGTCGTGCGTCTTCTTTGAGAAACCGGACGAGTCGCAGACCAGCACGGCCATCTCGGCGCCGCTCCTGGAATTTATCAGCGCGTCGGAGCGGGAAGCGTTGCCAGGGGTGCGCAGCCGCAGTATGTCGAAGAATTCTTCGCTGGAAAGAAGTTTTTGTTTCTTTGGCATATCGAAAGTATAGTAAGGATACGAGCGGAGGTAAAGCCCGCCGGGCTCACAGGAAATCAGCGCCCGACGGCCCCAGGTTGAGCAGCAGGTCCAGCGCCGACAGGTCCGGCGTGAAGCCGGGGAAGGCCTGCGCGTAGGACCTGACCTCGAACTTCTGCCAGGAGACCTTTATTCCCGCCGCCGCGAAAAGACTTTCGTCCAGGTAATTACGGGCGCCGGCGCCCGAAAGGTACTCGTCCGAGCCGGCGGCGCGGCAGATGTCCACGAGCCGGGCGGTGGACGCGGTCTTCAGCCCGAATTCGGACGAGAGGCGCATCGGCGCAGCAATCCCGAACCCTTTCCGCAGGAAGTTTATCGTGGCCAGCGCCAGCTCGCCCAGCCGCTCATAACGCGCGCCGTAGAGCGCTTCCAGCGCCGGCAGGTAAGTATTGAAATGCGCCGCGCGCGCGTAATTCATCTTTATGGCGTTCAGATGATCCGCCGCCCAGGGCCGGGAATTATCCAGCGGGATATCGAGTATGGCGTCGTCGTAACGGCCCTTGGCCAGCACCGGCACGGTAAGATACTGCGGCCCGGCGGGCACGCGAATGCGGTTGCGGTTCTGGAACTCGCGCCGCTCGTACTGCACGTCGTCGAGCAGCACGAAGACGTCCGCCCGGCGCATCTTGGACAGGAATCTCAGCCCCGGCATATATTGCAGCTGATGCGCGGCGAGTATCATGCGTCACCCGTATTAGAGGACTTCATAAAATATCTTTTCCATCTCGTCCGCGTAGCGCTCCCAGGAATATCCCTCCGCGAAGAAGCGGCACTTGTCCCTGAAGGACCTCAGGCCGGCGGGGTCCCGCCGGGCGAAGGACTCTATTCCCTCCGCCATGGCTTCGGGAGTTTCGCTTTCGAAAAGCAGTTCCCTGTTGAAACCGCCCAGGACCTCTATATTGGCCGCCACGGGGGTGGCCAGCACCGGCGTACCGCAGGCGAGGGCTTCCAGCGTGACCAGGCCGAAGCCTTCCAGTTCCCTGGTCGGCAGCACGAACAGGTCGGCCGCCTGGTAATAGGACGCCAGCTCCTTCTCCTCTATGTAGCCGGTAAGTTTCACATGTGACGAGAGGCCCCTCTCTTTTATCATTCCTTCAAGACGGGGCATCAGGTACCCGCGGCCGCCTATTATGAAATACGAGTCCGGGACGTTCTCCGCCACACGGGCGGCGGCTTCGACCAGGTTCTCAAGACCCATGCGGGGAGCCAGGTTCCGGACGGTGAAAATTATGAAGCGGTCCTCAGGCAGGCCCAGCGCGCGCCGCACTAGGCCGCGGTCCTCCGCCGGAGAAAATTCCGCGGTATCGACGCCCAGCGGGGTTATCCGGGATCTGACGCCATGCTCCGCGCGCAGCCTGTCTGCCATGAAGACGCTGGCCGACATCACCACGGCGCTCCTCGACAATACCCGGCGCTCCACCAGCCGACGCGCGCCG
>DNQL01000033.1 GCA_003500765.1 Elusimicrobiota bacterium
CGGGCTCCGGCGCCGACAAGGCGGATATCTGGCGGAAACTGGACGATTCCCGCCGCCGCCTCAAGGACGACGCGGGCGCGATGGCCGCGCTGCGCGAGCTTCTGCTCCTCGAGCCCGGCGATAAAGAAGCCTCGTCGCTCCTCGCGCGCCTGGAGAAGGCCGCGGCCGGCAAGAAGAGAAAGTAACCGTTCCCGGGGGACACCTGTCACACAGCCGCAAGCTATTTTACGCCCTGACGCTGGCGCTGCTCTGCCCGGCCGCCGCCCTGGCCGACAACAAGGTCATCATCCGGGATTTCGACTGGAAGGTCTATTCCACCGACCATTTCGACGTCCATTATTACGCCGAATCCGAGGGCTGGCACCGCTTCGCGGCCGACGTGCTGGAGGACGCTTACCGGACCACCGGTCTCGCGCTGAACCCGAAGCTGGACAAGCGGATACCGTTCTTCCTCTACGCTTCCATAAACGACATGCAGCAGTCCAATATCGCCGATACCGGCGACGGGGTGGGCGGCGTTACCGAGGCCTTCAAGGACCGCTTCATGGTCTGGTCGGACGGCTCGCGCGAGTGGCTGGAGGACGTCATCCGCCACGAATTCGCCCACGAGGTGCAGTTCAGCCTCCTTATAGACGGGTTCTGGAAATCCGCGCGCATACTCAAGCTTTACATCTACCCGCTCTGGATGATGGAGGGTATCGCGGAATACGCGACGGGCGACCGGGACCTGGCGGTGGAGGAGATGTACGTCCGGGACGCCGCGGCCGACGGCAGGCTGACGCCGCTCTGGCGGCTCAACCAGTTCGCTCATCTCAAGCCGCACCAGGTCACCTACGCCTACAAGCTCGGCGGCCAGGCCATTCGCTTCCTCGACGAGCAGTACGGCGCCGACCGCGTGGGCAAGATGCTGGAGCTCTACCGCAGCCGCTACGACGCCTCGTCGGTGCTGCTGCCGCTTGCCGGCCTGGACGTCTTCGAGTTCGACCGCAAGTTCCGCGAGCGCACCACCCAGAAATTCCTGGCGCAGGCCGAGAGGGAGGAACTGCGCGGGCCGGAGGCCTGGGCGGAGCCGCGCACCCGCAACCGCTATCCCGGCATCCCCGAATTCAACCTGAGCCCCGCGGTCTCGTCGGGCACGCTGGCCTGGCTGTCGACGGAAGAGGGGCATCCTCCCGTGGTAAAGGCCCTCCGCTCCGGCGATAAAAAGCCGCGGGTCCTGCGCGGCCTCTCCGCCGGCGCGGAGAACGTCCCCTACGGCCGCTTCACCAAGCCGCTGCGCTCCCTGTCCCTTTCTCCCGACGGGCGCTGGGCGGTCTTCTCGGGCCAGCGCAACCACCGCGAGGGGATATACGCCTGGGACCTGGAGACCGGCCGCTCGGCGCGCCTGGGCCCGGAGGGCCTGGAGGAGACGCGCCAGCCGCATTTCTCCCCCGACGGCGGCCGGCTGGTCTTCGTCGGCATGAAGAACGGCTTCAACGACCTCTACGAGATGGATTTCCGGGGCCTGGAAAAGGTCCGGGAGGCGCGCAGGCTGACCGAAGACCGCGGCGACGAGTCCTCGCCGGTCTTCGCCCCCGACGGTACGATATACTTCTCCTGCGAGCTGCCGGCCTCGTCTGCGACCGCGCGGGCGCTCTGCTCGCTGGCGCCCGGGGAGGGTAAGCGGGTCGAACTGGAACTCGACGGCAGCGTCTACGACCCGGCCGTATCGCCCGACGGCTCCAGGATCGTTTTTACAAGCGACAGGGGGGATATCTTCGACCTCTACGAATACGAGCCCGCCTCCGGGGGAGTGACGCGGCTGACGCGCTCGCTGGGCGGCTCCTTCACCCCGTCGTACGGCGCGGAGGGGGAAATCTTTTTCGCGGCCTTCCGCGGCGGCGAGATGAACGTCCATTCCGGCCCGCGCGAAAATTTCCTCTCCGAGACGGTGGTGCCTCCCGCATCAGCGGGGGACACCATGCGGCATGGTGTCCCGGTACCGTACGACACCGTTCGCCATGTCGTCCCCGGTTCATCCGCTGAATGAGAATTATATCATTTGACCAGTTAAAATATTATAGAATACGGGGATTAAGGGTGATATGGAGAGAAAAAGTTCCAGAAAACTTCTGCCCGGCCTGATGGCCGCCTCCGCCCTTTTTATCCTTTTTCACTCCGCCTATTCGCTGATGCGCAGCGACTCCTACCGGATGATGATGACGGAGATAGTGGGCCTGGCCAACCCGACGGCCAAGACCGGGGCGGGCTATTCCCTGCTTGGCACCATTTCGGCGGTGGGGTCTTCCATCTCCTCCGGCTCGCGCTATACCGTGGCCTGGGGCGTGGTCAACGCCTCGCGGCCCCCGCAACTCGACATGGGGACGGCCCACGCCTACCCCAATCCCTGCAAGAAAAAACTGGGCTGCAACGGCGTCAATTTCACGCGCCTCACCCTTACGGGCAGGATACGCATCTACACACTGTCCGGGGAGCTGGTGCGGACGATAGTAAAGACCGGCAACCTCGACAGCATGGGATGGGACCTGAAGAACGAGGCCGGCAGCACGGTAGCGAGCGGGCTGTACCTCTACCACCTGGAGGGAGAGGGCAGCGTCAGGATAGGCAAACTGGTGATAGTAAGATAAGGAAGCACAGGGGACACACTTATGGTTAAAAAGATCGCGGCGGCTCTCATCACCCTGCTGGCGGTATATTCGCCGGCCAGGGGCGGCGACATCTCCCCGGGCGCCACGCCGGGCACCATAAATTACCAGGGCCGCCTGGAACGCGACAATTCGCCGGTCACCGGGACGGTGCATATCTACTTCAGGATATTCAACTCTCCGACGGGCGCCAACCTGGGCACTTGCGGCACGCCGGCCCTTAATCCCTGCCTCTGGCAGAGCCCCGAGGTGACAGTACAGGCGGTACAGGGCATGTTCACGGCCGCGATAGAGCCGCCCATCAGCGTTTTCACTTCCGCTTCGGATAAATACCTCGAAGTGGAGATAGAGAGCGAGACCCTCGCTCCCCGCGAAAAGATAAACAGCGTCATCTATTCCTATATCGCCAAGAAACTGGAGGACGGCGCCAGCGTCGGGGTGAGCTCGATGACGGCGGCCTACAGCGTCTACATGGCCACCTCGTCCGGCAATGTAGGCATAGGGACCACCAATCCGACGAATAAACTGACGGTCAACGGGTCGATAGAACTAATGGCCGGCGGCGCCCTGGTTTTTCCGGACGGCAGCTCCATGATCGTCGCCAGCGTCGCGTCGGCCGGCAATATCTCGGCTTTCGACGATTCGACCGTTGTTTACGACTCCAACAGCGACGGCACCGGACAGCTGATAATACGCCGCGGAGCGCTCGAAAGGGCCCGTATGACCAACGCCGGCGATTTCGGGATCGGCGACTTCAGCCTCTCTTCGCCTATGGGCAAGTTGGACGTGGACGGCGCCCTCTATGTGGGCAACGAGGGCATCTACGACCGCGACGATACCTCCGTCAACATTAAGCAGGACCTGATAGTGGAGGGCGGCCGAGTGACCGGCGCCAATTCCGAGTACATAAACCTGGGTGTTACCGATAACCGCATCTCGCTCTTCGCCGGCGGTTCCGAACGCGTGCGCCTCGCCAACGCCGACCTGGGCGTAGGCCTGACCGTTCCCACCGAGCGGCTTCACGTGGGGGCCAACGCCTACGCCAATTACGGCGTTCGCGGCGGCAGCGTCTCGGTGGGCGGATACACCACCTGGAACGCCCTCTGGAACGAGGTTCGCTCCCAGGACAGCACCCACCTCCTGCTGCAGCAGACCAACTCCTACAATGTCGGCGTCGGCACCAATACCCCGCGAGAGAAACTTCATGTCCGCGGCTCGGTGCGCGCGGATTACGGCGTCATTGCTTCTTCGGGCTATTTCAGCGGTTCGGGCATTACCGGCAGCAATCCCACGCTGGACGTGCGCGGCAATTTCCGCGCCAATACCGGCATGGGCAACACGGTGGAACTGTCGTCCACAACGATATACGGCAGCCTGCAGGTCACCGGCGGCATACTGGGCGCGGCCGGAGGCACGCCGGCCTACCTGTCCGACAATAATCTCTTCACCGGCCAGAATACTTTTTCTACTATAGTCCGGATGTCCACGGCCACGGTTGGGTCCCGGTTCGGAGTAGGCGTTACGGACTTCGATTTCGGCCTGGGCTCCAATGACCGCTACATACAGGTGGGCGACGATATATACGACTATAACGCCGCAGTCTATATCATGGGCGGGACCAACGCCGACGCCAAATTAAATCTCTACCGCGGCGGCGTACAGGCCGCCCGCGTGGAGACGCAGGGCGCCAATACGCTCGGCCTGGTGGCGGGCGGGACTACGCGGGCGCTGATAAGCCCGTCTTACTTTACCGTGCAGAACAGCCCTTTCCGGGTCCTGCCGGACGGGGTTAACCCGGCGCTCTTTATCAGCGGAGGGGGCAAGGTGGGCATAGGGACCACGGTCACCGACGCCTCCCAGCCCCTGAGCGTCAACGGCAGCATACATCTCCTTTCCGGCTCCATAATCTTCCCGGACGGTTCCATCATCGCGTCAACCAACAGCGCCACCGCGGCGAGCGCTATCTCCAGCCTTTCGGACGCAGTGATACAGGCAGGCCTCGGCGGCAGCGGCAGCGTCATCATCAAGTCCGGCGCCACCGACGGCATACTGGTGGACAATACCGGCCGTGTCGGAGTGGGGACCACGGTGCCGCTGGCCAAGCTCCATCTGCGCGGCGGAGACCTGGTGGTGGGCAACCCCTTCCAGGGCACCTACGCGACCAATGGCCTGGAAGACCTGCTCATAGGAGGCAGCCTGGTGGTGGACGGCAGCATAGTGCAGCGCTCGGCCACCCCGGTGCAGTTCGCCTCGGCCATCATATACGGCAATGTCTATCTTTCCACCGCGACGACCGGCAAGACCGGCATAGGGACTTCCTCGCCCGGGGCCAAGCTGGACGTTGACGGGGACGCGCAGTTCGGCAGCGGCGCGACCAAATCGACCTTCACCGCGCTGGGCGCTCTCAACCTGCGCACCCAGCTGACCGTCCCCTCCGGCGGCACCGGCCTTAACGCGTCCGCGCAGGGAGATCTGCTCTACGGCTCGGCGGCGAATACATTGTCCCGCCTCGCCAAGAACACCATAGCCACTCGTTACCTGTCCAATACCGGCACAAATAACAATCCGGCCTGGGGCCAGGTCGAGCTCACTAATGGTGTAAGCGGCATTTTACCCTTAGGCAACGGCGGCACCGGCGCGGATATGTCGGGGACGGGCGGAGCGAATCACTTCGTCCGGCAGAACTCCGCCGGCGCCGTTTTTACAGCTTCCGCTATAGAGGATGCGGACGTGCCTGACACAATAACACTTACGAACATAACCCAGATAACGAACAGGAGCCATACGAGCCTTTCTAATATAGGCACGCATTCCCACGCTAATATCGACGCCCATATAGTGGCTACATCGACCCACGGAGCTACCAGCGCCAATACGGCCAGCCGCATAGTCATGCGCGACGACTCCGGCAACTTCTCGGCAGGAACCATAACCGCCGTCACTGGTTTCAGCGGAAATCTGACCGGGAGCGTGACTGGCGACGTGAGCGGCAACGCTGGCACGGTGACCAGCGGCTTCTACACTACCAGCAGCCTGGCCGGCGACGTGACCGGAACTCCGGGCGCCACGGTCGTGGGAAATGATTCGCACAACCACACCGCCACCACGATCAGCGGCCTATCGGTGGCCGATTTCACATCCGCCAACATCTCCAACTGGACCAACGATAGCGGGTATATAACCTCTGCGGGAACCGCGGCCAACTTCTCCGGTTCCCTGTCCGGGGACGTCACCGGGACGCAGGGCGCGACCGTGGTGGGGGATAATTCTCACACCCACAACGGCACCACCATAAGCGGCCTGGCCGTCGCCGATTTCACTTCGCCCAATATCTCGAACTGGACCAACGACAGTGGATATATCACTTCCGCCGGCACCGCGGCGAATGTTTCCGGAACGGTGGCCGTCGGCAACGGCGGTACGGGGCGGACTACTTTGACTTCCGGGAGTGTACTCGTCGGAAACGACGCCGCCGCCGTTTCACTGGTCGCAGGAATATCCAAGACCGCTACGGTCAGGAACTCCGCCGGGGACGGCACCTGCACGATAATAGTCACCAATGGCGTAGTCACGGGGGGGACCTGCTTCCTGTGATCAGATAATCGCGTTAAGCGTTTTTTCGGTGGCGCCCTGGAGGCCTCGCAAGGCTTCCAGGGCTTTTTTTCCGGCCGTGGCCGAGAAGGTGGGGGAGTGTAGAAGGACTTTCAGCCGGGCCGCCAGTTCGTCGCCGTCGGCGGCCAGGAAGCCGCCGCCGGAGGCCAGAAGGGCCTTGCCCGCCACCAGGGCGTTGGCGTAGTGCCTGCCGAAGAAGACCGGCTTTGAGGCCGCGGCGGGCTCGAGCAGGTTGTGGCCGCCCACAGGGGCGATGGTGCCGCCGACGAATACCGCCTCGCAGAAAGGGTAGAAACCCGCCAGCCAGCCCATCTCGTCCATCAGCAGGCAGTCCGCCTCGCCGGTCCAGGCGTCCCTGTCCTTCCAGCGGAGGCACTTCAACCCCGCCCTGGCCGCGCTTTTGAGCGCGTCACCGGCCCTTTCGGGATGACGCGGGGCGAGGACCAGTTTAAGGTCGTGGAGGGACTCCCTGGCGGACGTGAAGGCCCGCAGGACGGCTTCTTCGTCGAGAGGATGGGTGCTGGCCGCGCAGAACACGGGTTTGCCGGCGAACCCGGCCCGCCGTAGGGCGTCCTTTATTTCCGCTTCTTTCGAGGCGTCGGGCTCCACGAGGTCGTACTTTATGTTGCCGGTGACCCGCGGCTTGCGGCCCTGGGGGAGGAAGTGGCCGTACCGCCGCGCGTCCTCCTCCGTCTGGGCCAGGACGCCGTCGGCCATCGCGAGGGTCCATGAGAGTATGGGAGAGAGCAGTCGGTACGAGCGGAAGCTGCGGGCCGACATCCTGGCGTTCATGAAGAAGATCTTCGCGTCCCGCTGGCGCGCGCAGAGGACCAGGCCGGGCCAGATCTCGGTCTCGGCGATGAGCAGGAGCGACGGATTGGCCGCGCGGCAGAAGGCGCGCATAAGCGGATAGAAATCCAGCGGCAGCAGCCTGGAGTGCGGAGTGATCTTCAGCGCCTCGGTCCGGCCGGCCCAGGTGGAGCAGGTGACCAGCAGCGGGGAGTCGGGCGTCTTTTCTTTAAGCGCGGCGGCGATCTTGCCCAGCGACCGGACCTCCCCGACGGAGGCGGCGTGTATCCAGACCGGCCTGCCGGACAGCTTCTCCATCGTAGGAGTAAGGCGCTCTCCCAGTTCCTTGAACAGGCCGCCCAGCAGGCGACGGCGGGGGGAAAGCGCGAAGCCGGCCAGGAAGGCCAGCGCCAGCATCGGCGAGAGCAGGTTGTAAAGGATATAAAGCGCGCGTGCCATCAGCGGCCGGCCCCCAATAGCCTTTCGGCTTCGGCGCAGGCCCCGTCCAGCCGGGATTCCAGCTCGCGCGCCGCCGACTCCAGATCGTCGCCGGGGGCGACTTTCAGAGGCTCGCCGTAAACTATGGCGGCCCGGCTGAAAGGGAGCGGAAAATTGAACCTGTCCCAGGAATTGAAAACTATACGCCAGGCAGTGGCGCAGGATATCGGCAGTATCGGCAGTCCGGTCTTCTGAGCGAGGTAGAGCGCTCCGGGCTGGGCCTTGCGGGCCGGGCCCTTGGGGCCGTCGGGGGTCATGGCCAGCGAAAAGCCCTCTTCCGCCTTGCGGAGCAGTAGTATCAGGGCCCTGGCGGCGCCTTTGCTGCTTGAGCCGCGCACCGTCTCATAGCCCAGCAGGCGCAGCGCGCCGTTTATGAACTCGCCGTCGGAACTGCGGCTCACCAGCGCGGCCGCCCGACGGCCCCTGTGGGCGCAGATGCAGTAGGCGAGCTGGTGATGCCAGTGGACGAGGATGGACTGCGGGAATTCTTTCGGCGGAGGAGGGGTGACCAGGCGCACGGTGGCGTACACCAGGCGCATGTAAAGATATATCAGCAGGGAAAGGAGGCGGCTGGAGAGGGGGACGGCCGCCGCGGCCACGGGCCCGGGGGTCATTTTTTCTCGCCCGGCTTTACGGCCTTCTTCTCTTTTTCCTTCTTCTTGCGGTTCAGCCACGGTATCGAGAAAACCAGCGTGTGCCGGGGGGAAAGAACCCCTCCCTCGGCGGAGACGCCTATCTTAGCCGCCTCGAGCGGGCCCAGCAGGCCGGCGAGGTCCGCGGCGGGGGCGTCTATCCAGGGTGCGGCGCTTATCTCGGCCTCGCCCAGGTCGAAGCCCTCGTTGCCCGCTTCCTGCGCGGCCAGCTCGGCGACCACCTTAAGGCCGGTCTCCAGGAAGACCGCGGCGGCTATCTCTGCCAGGCGGGCATTGTCGCCCTGCATCCCGGCGGCCTTGGTCTCCAGGCCGGGGCCCAGGGTGATCACGCCGCGGGTCAGGCCGGGCAGCCCCCGCTCCTTCATCTCGGGCAGGTCCTCGCGGGCGTGGTCGAAGACGGTGGCGGGCTCGCAGTCGTGGAAAAGAGAGGAGGCGAACTCCCTGAGGTGCTCGGGCGCGGCCAGGCCGATGGCGAAGAGATCTATCTTCTCCTTGCGGGCCTTGCGCTGCACCTCGTGCGCGTAGACGGGTATCTTGAATTTCCTGATCTTCCTCACTGTCGCGCCTCTTTGCCGGGGCCAGCGGCCCCGGCGGGTTCCGCTCTCAGGCTTTGCCGCCCTTGCTCTCCCACTGGTAGACCGTCTGCGTGGCGATGGCCATGGTGGAGTAGGTCCCGGCTATGCTGCCGATGAGCATGGCGAAGGCGAAGTTATTGATGACGTCGCCGCCGAAGATGAAGAGTATCAGCACCACGGTCAGCACGGTCATGTTGGTGATGATCGTGCGCGAGATGGTCTCGTTGACGCTGACGTTGATCAGCTGGCCGAGCGCCATCTTGGGGAACTTGCGGATGTTCTCGCGCATGCGGTCGAAGATGACGATGGTGTCGTTGATGGAGTAGCCGGCTATCGTCAGCAGGGCCGCCACCACGACCAGGTCTATCTCCCGGTTGGTCAGCGAGAGGGCCGTCATCGTTATGAACACGTCGTGCGCCAGCGCCAGGACGCCGGCGGCGCCCCAGATCGGGTTGGAGAACCGGAACGCGACGTAGATGATGATGCCGAACAGCGAGAGTATGATGGCGAACATGGCCTTCTTGGCCAGGTCCCGTCCCACGACGGGGCCGACATAGTCGCGCTTCTCCTCGGTGTACTTGTTGCCGGGGAAGGCCGTCTCGAAGCCCTTGATGATGCGGTTGGCCACCTCGTTGACATTGTCCTGCTTGCCCTTTACGCGCACCGAGTAGGCGTTGCGGCCGGTATAGCTCTGTATGACCGCCTCTATGCCCGCGTCGGACATGGCCTTGCGGACCTGCGCTATGCCCACGGGCTGCTCGAAGGCCACCTGCAGCAGGGTGCCGCCGGTGAAGTCGAGTCCCAGGTTCAGGCCTTTCACCGACAGGGAGATGATCCCCGCCAGTATGATCGCTCCGGATATCCCGAAGAAGGCGAAGCGCTTTGCTATGAAGTCGATGTTGGTCTTGCCGATGAGCTTTATCATATGCTGAGCTCCTTGGGATTTGACGTGAGCCAGAAGTCGTAGATGGCCCGCGTGATGAACACGGAGGTAAATACGCCGATGAGCAGACCGATGGTCAGCGTCACGGCGAAGCCCTTGACCGGGCCGGAACCGAACTGGAAGAGGAAGATACCCGCTATCCAGGTCGTCACGTTGGAGTCGAAGATGGCGCTCCAGGCCTTGTCGTAGCTGGTCGGTATGACCATAGCCAGCGGCTTGGACAGCGCCATCTCTTCGCGCATGCGCTCAAGTATCAGCACGTTAGCGTCGATGGCCATGGCCAGCGCCAGGATCATGCCGGCGATGCCGGGCAGCGTCAGCGTGGCGGCGAAGTAGCTCATCGCGGCCACCAGGAAGACGAAGTTGAGGCCCAGCGCTACGCCGGCCACGAAGCCGCCGGCGCGGTAGTAGACCATCATGAAGACGAAGACGAACAGGAACCCTATCAGCGAGGCCGTCAGGCCCTTCTTGATGGAGTCTTCGCCCAGGCTCGGGCCGACCACGCGCTTCTCGATGATGTTGACAGGAGCGGGCAGGGCGCCGGCGCGCAGTATGATCGCCAGGTTGCGGGCCTCCTGCATGGTGAAGTTGCCCTCTATGACGCCGGTGCCGCCGCCGATGCGGGTCTTGATGACCGGGGCGGAGTGCACCACGCCGTCGAGCACTATGGCGAGATGGCGATTGACGTTGGCGCCGGTGAAGCGCTCGAATATCTGTCCGCCCTGCTTATTGAAGGTGAAGCCGATGGTCGGGTAGCCGAACTGCGTGTCGGTCTCCACGCGGGCGTTCTCCAGGTAGGCGCCGGTAAGCGGCACGGTGGCCTCGAGGACATAGTAGGCCTGGCGGGTGTCTTCGCCGGCGGCAGCCTTGGCCAGTATCGAGTCCTTGGGCATGACCTTGGCTACCTCGGGGTGGAGCTTGCCGTTCTTGGCGAGGGGAGACTCGCCCAGGGCGGCCACCTTCTCCAGGACCTTCATGGCCTCGGGGCCGTCGTTGGTCAGGCGGAACTCGAGCAGCGCGGTCTTGCCGATTAGGTTCTCGGCCTCTTCGGTGTTGGAGATGCCGGGCAGGTCGACGGAGATCCAGCGGTCGCCCTGGCGGGCTATCGGGACTTCGCCCACGCCGTACTGGTCGACGCGGTTGCGGATGATCTCGATGGCGCGGGCCATGGCGTCGGCCAGGGCTTCCTTCTTCTCGAGCTTAGCCACGTCGAGTTCTAGCAGCATGTGGGTGCCGCCGCGCAGGTCCAGGCCGAGGTTAAGGATGCGCTTGGGGCGCAGGCGCACGGACTCGAGCTTCTCGCGCTCGTCCGGCGTCTTGGTGTACCATTCCACCGTGGGGTAGAGCAGCCACACCGCGAGTATGAGCAGGCCCAGGATCAGGCCAAGTTTCCATTGAAGTTTGTTCATCGTCTGTCTCCCGTGTTCTTCAGGCGGATTTAAGCACCGACGCCACGCCGTTCTTTACCAGCGCGACCTTGACACCCTTGGCTATCTCCACTTCCAGTTCCTCGCCGTTGACGGCCGTTACGACGACTATCATGCCGCCCTGCGTGAGGACCCTGTCTCCGGACTTGAGCCCGTCGAGCATGAGCTTGCGCTCTTTCATCTGCTTCTGCTGCGGCCTTATGAGCAGGAAATAGAATATTACGAGTATCGCTATGAAAGGGACGAACTGCATTATGGGGGAATTAGGTTGCATCCTGGCGCTCTCCTTGATTCTTTATTATTGAATACAATTCTAACAAATTAATGGGCGGCTTTGCGGTGTTCCGGCTCCGCCGCGAGGTACCTGGCCATGAATTCGGAGCGCGCTGCGGCGAAGCGGCCTTCCTTTATCGCCTGCCGCATGACATGCGTCTGGTTTATAAGGAACCGCAGGTTGTGTATCGATATCAGCCGGTGCGACAGCATCTCGCCGGCCTTGAAGAGATGGGAGATGTAAGAGCGGGAATATTTCCGGCAGGCCTCGCAGTCGCAGCCGGGATCGAGCGGCCGGTCGTCCAGCCGGTGAACGGCGTTCTTTATGTAGTAGCGGCCGTCCGCGGCCAGGACCTGGCCGTGGCGGGCGTAGCGCGTCGGCAGGACGCAATCGAACATATCCACGCCGGCCCCCACCGAATCCCATATGTCCTCGGGGCTGCCCAGCCCCATGAAGTAGACGGGCTTGTTCTTGGGCAGGGGCTCCATGACGGCCGCCAGCGCCTCGCGCATCTGTTTCTTGGTCTCGCCGACGGAGAGCCCGCCCAGCGCGAACCCGTCGAAGTCCAGTTCCGCGGCGTGACGCGCGGCTTCCGCCCGAAGGTCGGGATAGGTCGAGCCCTGCAGTATGCCGAAAAGCAGCGGCCGGCTCTCGCGCGGCAGGTCTTTGACGACCTTATCGAAATGGCGGCGCGCTCGTTCGGCCCAGCGCTTGGTCTGCTCCAGCGCCTTGCGGGCGTGGCCGTAGTCGGCCGGGTTCTCCACGCAGACGTCCAGGCAGGTCCAGATATCGGAGCCGATAGCGGCCTGCCAGTCTATGACCTTCTCCGGGGTGAAGAGGTGGGGACTGCCGTCGATGTGCGAGCTGAATTTGACCCCTTCCTCGCTTATCTTGCGCAGGCGGCTGAGGCTGTAGACCTGGAAGCCGCCGGAGTCGGTCAGTATGGGGCCGGTGTGGCTCATGAACTTATGCAGGCCGCCGGCTTTTTTGAGGACCTCCAGGCCGGGGCGCAGGTAGAGATGGTAGGTGTTGGAGAGCATGCACTCGGTCTGCAGCGCGGCGAGGTCGTCCTGGGAGACGGCCTTTACCGTGGCCTGGGTGGCGACGGGCATGAAGACGGGGGTGTGGACGTCGCCGGCGCGGGTGTGCACCAGCGCGCACCTGGCGTGCGAGTCCTTTTCCTTATTCAGTACCTTGAAGTGTTCCATATTAAGTCCTTTCAGATTATCAGCATCGCGTCGCCGTACGAATAGAACCGGTATTTCTCTTTTACGGCCTCGGCGTAGGCCGAGTAAAGTTTTTCCTCGCCGGCGAAAGCGGCGGTCATGTAGAGCGGCGCCGAGCCGGGCACGTGGAGATTGGTGATGAAGCCGGCCGCCGTCCTGAACCTGTGGCCCGGATAGATGAAGAGGGTCGCGTCCGCCTTGCCGGGAGAAAGGCGCCCGTCCTCGCCGGAGAGCGTCTCCAGCGTGCGCATGGAGGAGGTGCCGACGGGGATCACCCTGCCCCCGCGGGCCAGACAGGAGTTGACCTTCTCAGCGGCTTCCCGGGAGACTTCGCAGGATTCGGGCAGCATCACGTGGTCGGCCGGGTGGGGGACGCGCACCGGCCTGAAAGTGCCCCAGCCCACGTGCAGCGTGATATAAGCGATGTCGACGCCGGACCCCGAGACCGTATCCAGCAGCGCCGGGGTGAAGTGGAATCCGGCGGTGGGGGCGGCGATGGACCCCTCCTCCGCGGCGTAAACGGTCTGGTAGAGGCTCTTGTCGTCCGCCCGCTCCTCCGGCAGGCCGCGCCGCCGGCGGGACTTGATGATATAGCCCGGGAGGGGGGCTTCCCCGTGCAGGTCCAGCCAGGCGGAGGTCAGCGGCACGGAGAAGCGCACCAGCAGCGAGGCGTCGTCAGCCAGGCCCTCTATCTCCGCCCCGGACCCGTCGGGCAGCTCCAACGGCGTGCCCGGAGAAAGCTTCCTGCCCAGCGCCTTCCAGCGGGTCAGGCTCTCGTCGACCGGGGCGACCAGGAGGAGTTCGGCCTTGCCGCCGGTGAGCTTGCGCGCCGGGAGGCGGGCTTTGCGCACCGCGCTGCGGTTCAGCACCAGGC
>DNQL01000027.1 GCA_003500765.1 Elusimicrobiota bacterium
TCCACACGTCCCCTGTTATCGATCTCTTCGATGGTGATGGTAGCACCGGTTTCTTCCTGAATACCCTGAATGATCTTTCCACCCGGACCAATGACGGCGCCGATATAGTCTTTCGGAATTTCGATCACTTCGATGCGCGGTGCATGCGGCTTCAGGTCGGCACGCGGTTCGGAGATCGTTTCCATCATCTTATCCATGATATGTTCGCGTCCTGCCCTGGCCTGTGCCAGTGCTTTCTCCAGTATTTCGAAGGAGAGTCCGTCTACTTTAATGTCCATTTGTGTGGCGGTGATGCCTTCTCTGGTGCCGCACACCTTGAAGTCCATGTCGCCCAGGTGGTCTTCATCACCCAGAATGTCGGAGAGGATAGCATAGTTTTGACCTTTATTTTCGGATATCAGTCCCATGGCAATGCCGCTGACCGGTTTTTTGATTTTCACGCCGGCATCCATCAGTGCGAGGGTACCTGCGCAGACGGTCGCCATGGAGGAGGAGCCGTTCGATTCCAGGATGTCGGAGACTATCCGGATCGTGTACGGGAACTGTTCCTCGGACGGCAGCAGCGGCAGCAGGGCGCGCTTGGCCAGGGTGCCGTGGCCTATGTCGCGGCGGCTGGGGCCCCTGTCTATCCTTACTTCGCCCACTGAGAAGCTGGGGAAGTTGTAATGCAGCATGAACCTGTCGAAGGTCTTTCCTTCCAGGTCGTCGAGCATCTGCTTGTCGTCGGGCGTGCCTAGGGTGGCGACCGCCATTGCCTGCGTCTGGCCGCGCGTGAACACCGCCGAACCGTGCGTGCGGGCCAGGTAGCCCGTCTGCATCGTGATCTGGCGTATCTCGTCGGTCTTGCGGCCGTCGGCGCGCAGGCGCTTTTCGAGCAGTACAGCTCTGGCGATGTCGTAGACTATCTCCTCCATCAGCGTCTTGACCTGGAAGCTGGCGGTCTTTTCGGCCGGGAACTTCTCGGCGGCTTCCTTGAGCAGTCCGTCCTTGATTTCGGAGAGGGTGGCTTCGAGCACTTCCTTGGCCGGAAAGGAGTTGAGCAGTTTCTCGACCCCGGGCTTGGCCTTCTCTTCGACGAGCTTCCTGATCTCGGGGTTGAAGGCGGGGGCCTCTACCTTGGTCTTCTCTTTGCCGCAGAGCTCGCGCATCTCGAGCTGCATGTCGCAGAGCCTGTCGAGCTCGGGGCGCGCTGCCTCCAGCGCCGCGACCAGATCCGAGTTGGGTATCTCGTCGCCGCCGCCCTCGACCATCAGTATGCCCTCGCGGGTGCCGGAAATGACCAGCTCCATCTCGGACTCTTCCCGCTGCTCGTTGGTCGGGTTGACCACGAACTGCCCGTCGAGCTTGCCCAGCCGCACGGCGGCCACGGGCCCGTTGAACGGGATGTCGGAGATCATCAGCGCCGCGCTGGCGGCGTTGATGGACAGCACGTCGGCGGGGTTCTGGCTGTCGCTCGACATCACCATCGCCACCACCTGCGTCTCGGTGTTGAAATACTCCGGGAACAGCGGCCGCAGCGAGCGGTCCACCAGGCGGGAGGTGAGTACCTCACGCTCGCGGGCCTTACCCTCGCGCTTGAAGAAGCCTCCCGGGATCTTGCCGGCGGCGTAGGTGCGCTCTTTGTAGTCGACGCTGAGCGGCACGAATTCCGGCGGGTTCTCGCGGGGCTTTCTGGCCTGGACCACGGCGGCGAGCACCTGCGTGTCGCCGATGCGGCCGAGGACGGAGCCGCCGGCCTGCTTGGCCAGGAGCCCGGTTTCGAAGGACATCAGGGTATTGCCCACCTTGACTTCAAGGCGGGTGGGTTTAATGGTATTGGTCATCGGTTATTTCCTCAGCCCGAGCGCTTTGATGACTTTCTTGTACTCTTCTTTGTCGTGCTTCTCTATGTAGGCGAGGAAGCGCTTGCGCTTGGCGACAAGCATGGCCAGCCCGCGCTTGGTGGAATGGTCCTTGGGCGCGGTGGTCTGGTGTTTGGAAAGGTACTGTATTCGCTCGGTTATGAGGGCCACCTGTACGGAGGGAGAGCCCGTGTCCGTAGGTTTGGAGGCGAATTTCTCCACTATTTCCTTGGTTTTCGCTTTAGTCATTGCCATTGTCGTAGTTCACACTCTCTTTTGTTAGGTTTCTTATCGTGTTCCTATTATATTAATCACCGGGGCTCCTAGTCAATGAAAAGGGCCCCCATTGAAGGGGGCCCCGGTACCGTAAAAGCCTGGTCGTCGCCGGCTATTGGGCGCTCCAGTACCTGCCGGACAGTGTCCGGACTATTCTGAGTTTGCCCCCTTCCTCCCGCAATTCCTCGCAGACGGACGATCTTTCCTCGTGTTTCAGGTTGCGCTTGAAGATCCGGCTCGTTATGGAGACCTCGTAGCAGGCCCGCAGGCTCCCTCCCGGCAGCCTTTCCGTCTTCAGACCCGTGACGGAGTACTTTATCTCGTCGTAAAGGCGGAAGCTGGCTCGCAGGCTGGAGTCCAGTTCCTGGAAATCCCCCACCTCGTCGCCCGAGTTCCAGTCCGGCGAGAGAAGGGCCATGACGGCCCCGGCGTTGCGGCCCTCGTATGCGGCCCTGAACTTATCGTAGAAGGCCCGCGCCTCCTCTTCGCCGGAGCCGGCTTTTTCCGGCGCGGCGGCCGGGTCGGGGCCGCCG
>DNQL01000235.1 GCA_003500765.1 Elusimicrobiota bacterium
CGCAGCGTTTCGAACTGACCGTCAGCGCCGCCCCCGTGCTGCGCGAGGGCCGCGCGGCCGGCTGCGTGCTGGTGGCGCACGACGTCAGCGCGCTCAAGAAAGCCGAGAGGATACGCCGGGATTTCGTAGCCAACGTCTCGCACGAGCTGAAGACCCCGCTCACCGCGATAAAGGGCAGCGTGGAGACGCTGATCGGCGGCGCCGTCGACGACCGGGAGAACCGGGGCGAGTTCCTCGACGCCGTGCTGCGCCAGGCCACCCGTCTCGAAGGCCTCGTCAACGACCTGCTAAGGCTCTCCAGCCTGGAGGCCGCCTCGGCCCGGCTGGACCTCGCCGACCTTCCGCTCAGCGCCCTGGCGGGGGAGGTACACCGCGAGATCCTGCCGGCTTTCAAAACGAAGAAGATAGACTTCGCCAACGACGTACCGGCCGGTCTCTCCGTCCGGGCGGACAGGAAGCGGCTGGAGCAGGCGCTCTTTAACCTCATCGACAACGCTTTCAAGTACACCCCCGACTGCGGACGGGTCTCGGTCTCGGCCGCCGCGGAGGAGGGTTTCGTCCGCGTCCGCGTGTCCGATACCGGCCCGGGCATACCGGCCGATTCGCTCTCCAGGATCTTCGAACGCTTCTACCGCGTGGACAAGGCCCGCTCGCGCGAGCTGGGCGGCACCGGCCTCGGGCTTTCGATAGTCAAGCACGCCGTGGAGCTGCACGGCGGTTCCGTCGGCGTGGAGTCGGAGGAAGGCCGCGGCTCCTCCTTCTGGTTCACCCTGCCGGCCTGATCTCTTTTCGCTTATTTACCCGCATTTTACCCCCGCTTCGCTCCCCCTTTAACCCGTCTTTCTACACTATCCCCGTAGTCGACGGTAAACGGGAGGTGGCGAATGGCTTACGGAAATACTTTCAGGACGGCCGCGGCCCTGCTGGCGCTGGCCGTTTTCTGCGCCCCGGCGGCGCGCGCCGGGGAACTGGACCTGCTGCTCGACCGGCTGGTGGAGAAGGAAGTGCTGGACCCGGGCGAGGCGCAGGAGATACGCATCGGCACGCAGGAAGAGGTGAAGAAAGAGATAGCGCAACAGCGGCACAGGACCCTGCCGATGTGGATCCAGACGATGAAACTTCGCGGCGACGTGCGCCTGCGCTACCAGTTCAACGACAACGGGAATCTCGCCGATACGCAGCACCGCGGGCGCTATCGCCTGCGCTTCTTCGTCGACTCCAAAGTGAACGAGAAGGTCTACACCGGCTTCGGCTTCGCCAGTGGCAACAGCGCCGACCCCCGGTCGACCAACCAGACCTTCACGGACAATAACGGCAAGAAGAACCTCTATATCGACTATGTCTTCGCCGAGTACAATCATTCGGACAACCTGGCGTTCACCGCCGGCCGCACGAAGAACCCGCTCTGGCTGACCAGCGACCTGCTCTGGGACGGCGACATTAACCTGGAGGGATTGGGCGCCCGTCTGACCTGGCCCTACAGCTATAACTGGCAGCTCTTCGCCAACGCGGGCCTCGTCATACTAAACGAATCATCGACCGTCCCCGGCGATCCGCATATGCTATACGCCCAGCCGGGCGTGACCTGGCGCGGGCCCGAAGGGAAGTTCGACATGAAGGCCGGCGCGGCCTTCTACGGCTTCAATAACGTAAAAGGAGCGGCGGCGCTCGCCCATAGGCCTTCCGGGACGGATTACCAGCAGGCCAATACCCTGGTCTCTTCGAGGTACAAGTACGATTACGACGCGGTGGCCCCGGAATTCGAGTTCAACTGGAACATCCTCGACCCGGTCCCGCTCCCGGTGCTGGGTTACTGGGGGTATAACGTGACCTACGCGGGCGTGTTCGGCTCCGCCGTGAAGGCGCTCTCGCATTCGGGGAACGCCTCGGGCTGGATAGCCGGCCTGAAGCTCGGCCAGCGCAAAGTGGAGGACGCGGGGCAATGGCAGCTCCGCTACTCGTACCGCCGGCTGGAGTCCGACGCCTGGCTGGATAATTATCCCGATTCCGACTTCTACGGCGGTTCGACCAACTCGAAAGGCCACGAGCTCGGCCTCACGCTGGGCCTCATGCGCGCCTTCGCACTCGACTTCGATTATTACCAGGCGGAACCGGTGAACGGCTCTCTGAAGAAAGAGAAGCTGTTCCAGGCCGACGTGAACCTCAAGTTCTAAAAACAAAGGAGAAAGAAATGAAAAAAATAACGACGCTGATACTGGCCCTGCACATGGCCGCGCCGGCCTTCGCCGGGCAGAAGATAGTGGTGGAAGGCTCCACGACGGTCCTGCCTATAGCCCAGAAGGCCGCCGAGGAGTTCATGAAGCTCGATAAGGACGCCGACATCTCGATCCGCGGCGGAGGCTCGGGCGTGGGCATCGCCTCCATCATAGACGGCACCTGCGATATCGCCGACGCCTCGCGGGCGGTCAAGCCCTCCGAGCTGGAGAAGGCCGCCAAAAAAGGCAGGGACCTCGTCGCGCACGTGATAGCTATGGACGGCATCTCGCATATCCTCCACCCTTCCAATCCGATGAAGGGCCTGACCCGCGAGCAGATAAAGAAGCTCTACACGACCCGCGTGAAGAACTGGAAAGAGATCGGCGGGCCCGACCTGAAGCTGGTCGTCATCTCCCGCGACAGCGCCAGCGGCACTTTCGAGGCCTTCAGCGAGCTGGTCCTCGACAAGAAGAAGGTGCGCCCCGACGCCATCATGCAGGCGTCCAACCAGGGCATCGCCTCGATAGTCGCCCGCACGCCGGGCGCGATCGGCTATGTCGGGCTGGGCTACGTGACGGATTCGGTCAAGGCGATAGCCGTGGACGGCGTCATGCCCGACAAGGAGTCGGTCATCCGCAACAAGTACGCCATCTCCCGCCCGCTGTTCATGTACACCGCCGGCAAGCCGGAGGGCCTGGTGAAGAAGTTCCTCGACTATGTCAAAGGCCCCGAGGGGCGGCGTATAGTCGAAGAGCAGGGCTTCGTCGCTCTCAAGAAGTAAGGAGAACTATGCCGGGGGAGGCGGTCCTGCTAAGCTGACACGCCGCATCCCCCGGCTGGCTCCTTATGGGACGCTGAACGGGTCGGCTTCCTTACCGGGAATTTACACGGGCTTCGCGCCGTCTTTGCCCGCCCTCGCTAGACTATACCCCGTAAGATGAACACGACCAAAGAGAAGCTCATAAAACTCCTGTTCACGGCCGCCGCCTTCTCCTCGCTGGCCCTGCTGGCCGGCATAATCATCGTCCTGTTCCGCGAGGCCCTGCCGGTCTTCAATTTCGTGAGCCCGCTCGCCTTCCTGGGCGGCGAGAGCTGGTACCCGACGGCCGAGCCGCCCGAGTTCGGCGTCTACCCGCTCATCATGGCCTCCGCCTGGGTCACGGCCATAGCGCTGGCCATCTGCGTGCCGCTGGGCGTCGGCAGCGCGCTTTACCTGCACGAGCTCGCCGGGGAAAGGCAGCGCGCGGTCCTTAAACCCGTCATCGAGGTGCTGGCCTCGGTACCGTCCATCATCTACGGCTTTTTCGGCATGACCGTGATGGCGCCTCTCATGCAGGAGGCCTTCGACCTTCCCATAGGTCTCTGCGCGCTGACCGCCGGGGTCATACTCGGCGTGATGGCCACGCCGACTGTTGCCAGCATCGCCGAGGACGCGCTGGGCTACGTGCCGCGCTCTTTCCGCGAGGCCTCCTTCGCGCTCGGCGCCAACCGCTGGGAGACGCTGGTAAAGGTGATAGTGCCGGCGGCCGGCTCCGGGATATCGACGGCGGTAATACTCGGCATGAGCCGGGCCATCGGCGAGACCATGACGGTACTGATGGTGGCGGGCGGCGCGGCCGTCGTGCCTTCCTCCGTCTTCGACCCGGTGCGCCCGATGACGGCCGCGATAGCCGCCGAAATGGGCGAGGCCCCGGTGGGAGGCGAGCACTACCACGCGCTGTTCGCCATAGCCCTGGCCCTCTTCCTCGTCACGTTCGTCTTCAATATCGCGGCCGAGTTCATCAGCCGCCGCTACCGCCTGAAGCTGGGGCTGGCCAGATGACGAAGCGCGATCTCTTTCAGAAGGCCGGCTTCGCCATGCTCGGGCTGTGCATGGCGGCCAACGTCGTTTTCCTCGGCGCGATACTCTGGTTCATCGCCTCGCGCGGCCTGCCGGCCATAAGCTGGGAGTTCCTTACCGCCGCCCCGCGCGACGCCATGACGGCCGGCGGCATAGCCCCGGCCATACTCGGGACGCTGTACCTGACGCTCGGCGCGGTCGCCGTGGCGCTGCCGCTGGGCGTGGCCTGCGCGGTGTATCTCACCGAATATTCCCCCAAGGGCTGGGCCGTCAACCTCATAAGGATAAGCGTCAACAACCTCGCCGGTGTGCCGTCGGTCGTCTTCGGCCTGTTCGGCCTGGCCGTCTTCGTAAAAGGCGCCGGTTTCGGCGTCTCCATACTTTCCGGCTCGCTCACGCTGGGGATGCTGACGCTGCCGCTGATAATCTCGGCCTCGCAGGAGGCGCTGGTGGCCGTGCCGCAGTCCGTGCGCGAGGCCTCGCTCGCCCTGGGCGCAAGCCGCTGGGAGACGATAAGGAAGGTCGTGCTGCCGGCCGCGCTGCCCGGCATACTCACCGGCGTCATACTCAGCGTCGGCCGCGCCGCCGGCGAGACGGCCCCGATACTTTTCACGGCCGCCGCTTTCTACCTCAAGGGCTACCCTGACTCCATCTTTTCCGAGGTCATGGCCCTGCCCTATCACATCTACGCCCTCATGACCGAGGGCACGCATCCCGAAGCCCAGACGCGCATCGCCTACGGCTCGAGCCTGGTACTGCTGGCCCTGGTGCTGGCCATGTCCATGCTCGCGATATACATAAGGCAGCGCCAGAGGAGGAGTTATCATGCTTAGCGTAACTTTGGAAAACCCCGCGGCCGGGGCCCCGTCGGGCGCGGTCATACTCAACGCCGGCGGCACCGCGGAAGGCGACGCTGTCGGCGTCGAGCCCAAGATCAGCGCCCGGGGCGTGAACTTCTACTACGGGAGCAAGCGCGCCCTGCGGGACATAAGCCTGGACTTCGCTCCGCGCATGGTGACCGCCATAATCGGCCCGTCGGGCTGCGGCAAGTCCACGTTCATCCGGCTGATAAACCGCATGAACGAGCTGGTCCCGGGCACGCGGCTGGAGGGGGAGATACTGCTCGACGGACTGGACATAACGGGCCCCGCCTGCGACGCGGCGGAACTGCGCAAGCGGGTCGGCATGGTCTTCCAGAAGCCCAACCCTTTCCCCAAGACGATCTTCGAGAACGTCGCCTACGGCCTGGAGGTCGGCGGCCTGCGCGACCGGCTGGCGCTGGAGGAGCGGGTGGAACTCTCGCTGCGCAAAGCCGCGCTCTGGGACGAGGTGAAGGACCGCCTGCGCGAGAGCGCGCTCGGCCTTTCGGGCGGGCAACAGCAGCGGCTCTGCATAGCCCGCTGCCTGGCCGTCGAGCCGGAGGTTATACTCTTCGACGAGCCCTGCGCCAGCCTCGACCCTATCTCCACCGCGAAGATAGAGGAACTCATACTGGAACTGAAGCGCCAGTACACGATAGCGATAGTCACTCACAACATGCAGCAGGCGGCGCGCGTCTCGGACCGCACCGCCTTTTTCCTGATGGGCGAACTCATCGAAGTGGGGCCGACGGGGCGTATATTCAAGGCGCCCCGCGATAAGCGCACAGAGGACTATATAACCGGCCGTTTCGGCTAGGGGGGGGAGCATGCAAAGGCATTTCGACGAGGAACTGCAGGATCTTAAAGGCGCCGTCATGCGCATGGCCTCGCTGGCGCGGCAGGCGCTGATGAAGGCGGTGGAAGCCCTCAAGGGCCGCGATCCGGCCGCCGCGCGCGAGGTGATGGGGAGCGATGCCGAGCTCGACGCGTTGGAACTCGAGATCGACGAGCGGTGCCTGGACCTGATCGCCCGCCATCAGCCCATGGCCCGCGACCTGCGCTTCATCACCACCGCCATAAGGCTCAACGCGGAGCTCGAGCGCATAGGGGACCTCGCCGTGGACGTGGCGCAGCGCGCGCTGGACCTCTCCGGCAAGCCGCTGCTCAAGCCGCTGGTGGACATACCGCGCCTGGCGGAGCTGGCCGCGCGCATGACCGGCGAGGCCACCGAGGCTTTTGTGAACGGCGACGCGGAACTGGCGCGCAAAGTGGTCCTTTCCGATCCCGAAGCGGACGGCCTCAAGCGCGCGGTCGAGAAGGAACTGGTCGAGGATTACATGATGAAGGACGGCTCCACGGCCGACCGGGCGGTCCCGCTGCTGCTGGCCGCCAGGCACCTGGAGCGCGTGGCCGACCACGCCGTCAGCATGGCCGAGGACATAATCTACATGGTGGAGGCCCGGGTAGTAAGGCATCGCCCCGGGGAGTTGGGCAAAAGGCCGGAAAAGTAGGACTTCGTAGGCCCTTTGGCCCTTTCGTAAAATGGCGGCCTGCCCTACACTATATCATGACTTATCATCCTGGCAGGCCCGGAGCCAACATGCGCAAGTTCGCCATACTTCTCTCGCTTCTCTTCCTCCCGCTCTCCGGCTGGTCGCAGCTCAACGTCTATTTCCTCAACGTAGGCCAGGGTGACGCCACCTATATAGAACTGCCGGGCGGCTCCAATGTCCTGATAGACGGCGGCCCCTCCTCGCTGCCCGTGCGCGAGTTCCTGATGGCCAAGGGCGTGCGCAAGATAGACCATGTCGTCCTGACCCATCCCCACAGCGACCATTACCGCGGCCTCAAAAAGGTCTTCGAGTACTTCCAGATCGGGAATTTTTACGACAGCCGGCTCGAGAACCTTAACGCGGTCGGAGACAATACTCTGCGCGAGCTGGCCGCCGTCCAGTCCGCCAACGTCCATTTCCCCGAGATCGGCGATCACCTCAACTGGGATTCCAAGGTCACGGTCAAGGTTCTCAACACCTGCTCCGAGGAGATACGGACCCGGGATTCCAGCGTCATCAACAACTGCTCGATCGTCCTGCGCTTCTACTATAACGGCACCGGCCTGCTGACCACCGGCGATATCGAGGCCTCGCAGGAGAACGCCATAACCAAGGTCTTCAAGTCCGGCCTCGAGTCGCAGATACTGAAAGTCCCTCATCACGGCTCGGCCTATTCCTCCTCTCCCAAGTTCCTGGAGCGGGTCAAGCCCGTGCACGCGATAATCTCCTACGGCGTCGGCAACAATTACGGACACCCGCACGCCGACGCGCTGCTGCGCCTGCAGGCCGCCGGCGCCACCGTCTACGGCACGCAGGACGGCAACCTGATGATGACCATCCCGGCCCCCGGCACGGGCAAGAGCGTGGACGTAACCCCGCTGCCTTTCGCCATAACCCCCGTCAGCGCCGAGGAGCTGGCCGAGCTGCCCGCCCCCTCGCCCGAATCCCAGGCGCTGGACCAGCTGATCAATTCTCCCCTGCGCTGAGGCCCGCCTGCCCGGCGCGCCGGCCCCCCGTTACGCGGGGGGCTTTTTTTATTAGATTCGCCCCCGGCAAAGTTGTAGAATTCAATTATAGATATGGCAATGAGCAGGCACCTCCGGATCCCCCTGGCGCTCGCGGTCTTCGCGGCCGTCTCGGCCGGTCTGTCACTGGATCCTTCTTCTGCGCTGGGGCTCTATCCCGTATACGGCCTCATTTTCGTCCTGCTGGCCTACGAGGACCGCGACATAAAGTTCCTGCTGGCCTTCCTCTGCGCCGCCGCCGGATTCATACTGCCCCGCTTCGCCTGGCAGGACCTGCAGCTGCAGCGCTCGCTGCTGATGTTCCTGGAGATGGCCGCCCTGCTGGGCTTCGCCTGGCTCACCCACCACGTGGAGGACGCCAGGAAGGACGCCTCCATGCGCGAGGAGGGGGTCCTGGCCGAGGGCTCGCGCCGGCTAAGGTCGCTGGAGGAGGAACTGGCCCGCTACGAGTCGCATAAGCGGACGCTGCTCGACCGCATCAAGTTCCAGTCGGGCCTCTCGTCTTCCATACAGCATCTTTCCGCCTCCTCCTCGCCCGAGGAGATAAAGGCCCGGCTGGGCCAGCTGATCAAGGACCAGTTCTTCGACGCCTCCGTGGACCTGGCGCCCGGCGCGCCGCGCGACCCGCTGGAGGCCTGGTCGGCCGAGCGCAAGGTCTCGCTGCTCGTCCGGGATTCCGCCGCCGACAACCGCTTCTCCGCCAGGGATTTCTCCGCCGGCGAGCGCTCCGCCATGGTGGTGCCGCTGTCTCATTTCGGCGCCACGGCCGGCTTCATCCGCCTCTCCTCCCAGCGGCCCGAGCGCTTCGGTACCGAGGACCTGCGGGCGGTGGAGCTGCTGGCCGCCATCGCCGGCGTGGCCACCGAGAACCTGTATCTCTACGAGCGGGTCGGCGAACTGGCCGTGCGCGACGCCCTGACCGGCCTCTACACCCACCGCGCCTTCCAGACCCGGCTGGAGGAGGAGATACTCCGCGCCGCGCGCAGCAAGGTGCCGTTCTCGGTGCTGCTGGCCGACATAGACCATTTCAAGAGCTATAACGACCGCTTCGGCCACCAGGCGGGCGACGCCCTTCTGGCCTCGGTCGCCGCCGTCATAGCCGGCCGCGTGCGCGCCGTCGACCTGGCCGCGCGCTACGGCGGAGAGGAGTTCGCCGTGATACTGCCCGGCGTCGCCAAGACCGAAGCCGCCGGGGCGGCCGAGGAACTGCGCCGGGCCGTGGAGGCCCAGCCTTTCAGTTTCGGCGGCGAGCCCGCCGGAGTCACGGTAAGCTTCGGCGTTGCCGAATTCCCGTCGGAGGCCTCCATCCCCAGCCAGCTGGTGCGCGTGGCGGACGAGCGGCTTTACAGGGCCAAAAAAGAAGGGAGGAACCGGGTCGTCCATGGTTGAGAGAGATATCGCCTTCGCCGCGCTGTCGGTACTGTGGCTCCCGGCCCTTCCTTTAAGGCGCCTCGGCGCCGCCGCCTACTGGCTGGCCGGCCTGGCCGGCCTGGGGCTGGCCTTCTACGCTTATTCCGCTTCCGGCAGCGTGTCGGGAATGACGCTTCCGGTCGTCTGGGCGGCGGTCTCCTGCCAGTGGGTTATTTCCCGCCGCCCGGGCGGG
>DNQL01000148.1 GCA_003500765.1 Elusimicrobiota bacterium
GCGACGCCGCCCCCCCCGCCGAGGCCCGAGCCCAAGCCGGAGCCCAAGCCGGAGGAGAATACCGCCCTCGACACGCTCAAGACCCTCAGGGTCTCGACGCAGATAACGGTGCGCGAGCTGGCCGAGAAGATGGAGATCAAGCCGGTGGACCTGATCAAGAAGCTGTTCGTCAACATGGGTATCCCGGCCACCATCACACAGCGCCTGGAGCCCGACGTCGCCGAACTGGTAGCGGCCGATTACGGTTTCAACCTGAAAATAGAAGAGCTGTACGAAGGCGAGGAAAAGACGGCGGAGGAGGCCGAGAAGGACGATCCCGCCACGCTCAAGCCCCGTCCCCCGATCATCACGATCATGGGTCACGTCGATCACGGCAAAACCACCCTGCTCGACGCGCTGCGCGAATCCAACGTGGTGGACGGCGAAGCCGGCCAGATAACCCAGCATATAGGCGCCTACACGGTGAAGACCTCCAAGGGCCTTATCACGGTGCTCGACACTCCCGGTCACGCGGCCTTCACGGCCATGCGCGCCCACGGCGTCAAGGTAACCGACCTGGTGGTGCTGGTCGTCTCGGCCGTCGACGGCGTCATGCCGCAGACTCTCGAAGCCATCAACCACGCCAAGGCGGCCAATGTGCCGATAGTGGTGGCCATCAACAAGATGGACCTGCCGACCGCCAATCCGCAGAGCATCAAGCAGCAGCTCGCCGGACACGGCCTCAACCCCGAGGAATGGGGCGGCAGTAACGTCATGGTGGAGATATCGGCCAAGCAGCGGACCAACATCGACAAGCTTATGGAGATGGTCAGCATACAGGCCGAGCTCATGGAGCTCAAGGCGAACCCGGACAAGCCCGGCCAGGCCATAGTCGTCGAGGCGAAGCTCGATTCCAAGCGCGGCGTTGTCTGCACCGTCGTATGCACCGGCGGCACCATAAAGGTCGGCCAGCCGTTCGTTGTGGGAACGGCCAGCGGCAAAGTCCGCGCCATCGTGGACGACCGCGGCCGCCGGCTCGAAGCCCTGACCCCCAGCATGCCCGGCGAGCTGCTCGGCATAGCCGGCGAGGTCCCCCACGCGGGCGATATCTTCCGCGTCTACGGGTCGGACAAGGAATCCCGGCACGTCGCGGAAAAGCGCAAGATGCACAAGAAGCAGGACGCGCTTATACACCAGAAGCACGTCACGCTCCTCTCGCTAAAGTCGCAGGTCGAGCAGAAGCTGCTCAAGACGCTCAACGTGGTGCTCAAGACCGACGTCTTCGGTTCGCTGCAGGCCATCAAGGACTCCCTCGAGAAGCTCAGCACGCAGGAAGTGGCGATACACATCCTCCACTCCGGCGTGGGCAACGTGACCGAATCCGACGTGCTGCTGGCGAAGGCCTCCAACGCGGTCATCTTCGGCTTCAACGCCTCGGCCGATTCCAAGGTGGAAGAAGCGGCCAAGGAAGCCGGGGTCGAGATCAGGTCGTATAAGATCATCTACGACCTGTTCGAGGACATCAAGGCCGCCATGAGCGGCATGCTCGAGCCCGAGATAGTCGAGACCGTCACCGGGCGGGCGGAGATCCTCAAGATCTTCGACCTCAGCTCCGGCCGCGTGGCCGGCTCCCAGGTGAAGGAAGGCAAGATCGTCCGCAATCAGCCCGTGCGCGTGGTGCGCGGCGGGCAGGTGGTCGGCAACGGCAAGATCTCCGGCCTTAAGCGCGTCAAGGACGATGTGCGCGAGGTGGAGAAGGGCATCGAGTGCGGCATCCTGCTCGAGGGAGTGAAGGACTTCCAGGCCGGCGACATGCTGGAGGCTATCACCAAGGAAGAGCGCGTGAGGCGCATAACGCCCAATGTTTAAGCGTTCGGAGAGGCTCAACGAGCTGTTCCTCGCGGAGGTCAACTTCGCGCTCAGGGACGTCAACGGGCTTAATTCCAGCGGGATAGTCACGATAACGGGCGTGAAGATATCGCCGGACGGCAAGGACCTGGCTGTCTTCTACTCGGTCCTGGGGTCCCCCCAGGACCGGGAGAAGAGCGGGCTCATACTCCAGCGCGCCGTCCGCGAGGTGCGCGAGAGCATGCGCAAGCGCCTGCGCCTCAAGTACATCCCTAACATCTCTTTCCGCTACGACTCTACCCCGGCGGAGGCGGCCAAGCTGGAGAAGGTTTTCCGTAAGATAGACTCGGAGAAGCCCCCGCAGAGCGAGGATAAAGGCGATGAAGAAAAAGCCGGCGGAACTGAACTTTGAGGAAGAGCTCAACAGCCTCGAGAAGGTAATAGAAGGGAACCGCACCTTCTTCCTCGCGGGACACATCAATCCGGACGGGGACACGATCGGGTGCATGCTGGCCCTTGCCTCCGTGCTTAAGCGCCTGGGCAAGAAGGTTTACTGCTACTCCCGCGACCCGGTGCCGGACAATCTCGGGTTCCTGCGCCACGTTAAGTCCATAAAGATCGGGCGCCCTCCCAAGGGTTCTTTCGACGCGGCGATACTCCTTGAATGCTCCACCCCGGAGCGCGGCGGCGGCGATATCAAGGACGTTCTCAAGCGCGTCGGCACCGTAGTCAATATCGACCATCACAAGACCTCGGCGGCTTACGGCGACGTGAACGTCCTCGATATGCACGCCTCGTCCACCGCGGAGATCATCTACCGGCTGCTCTACGACATGAAAGTGGAGATAAACAAGACCGAGGCCACGGCCCTTTATACCGGCATAGTCACCGACACGGGCCGCTTTCATTTCCCGGCCACCAGCCCCCGGACGCTGGACGTGGCCGCCCGCCTGATGCAGACCGGTTTCAAGTTCTCGCGCATCAACGACCTGCTCTACGCCACCAAGGCCTTCGAATCCATGAAGATACTGGGCCGGGCGCTGGAGAGCCTGGAGCTGCTGAACGGCGGCCGACTGGCCGTCATGACGCTCAAGGCCTCGGATTTCGAGGTGTTCTCCGCCCGCTCGGAGCACAGCGAGAACGTCATCAATTACGGCACTATGGTCCCGGGGGTGAAGATCTCCATACTTTTCCGCGAGGACCAGGACCGCGTCAACGTCACTTTCCGCTCCCGCGGCCACGCCGACGTCAGCCACCTCGCCCGCCAGTTCGGCGGCGGCGGCC
>DNQL01000074.1 GCA_003500765.1 Elusimicrobiota bacterium
CTGGGCTACGCCCCCCTCGCCGACACGCTGCGCCCCGGCGCCGCCGCGCTGGCCGACGAGCTGCGCGCGATGGGCGTGGAGCCCGTCGTCGCCTCGGGCGACCGCGACCAGGCCGTCGCCGCCGCCGCCAACGCCCTGGGCATCAAGAGCATCTATTCCGGCATCTTCCCCGAGGAGAAGAAGGCCATAGTGGCGCGCTACAAGGCGCTGGGCCGCCGGGTGGCCATGGTCGGCGACGGGTTCAACGACGCCGCCGCCCTCTCGGAGGCCGACATCGGCATCGCCATGCGCTCGGGCACCGACATCGCCATACAGGCCGGCGACATGACGCTGATGAAGAACGACCTCTCCGGCGTGGTGGACGCCATCAGGATCTCAAAGGCCATCAAGCGCGTCATAAACCAGAACCTCGGCTGGGCCTTCGGCTACAACCTGCTGCTCATCCCGCTGGCCGCCGGCGCGCTCTACCCCTTTACAGGCATACTCGTCACCCCGTGGATGGCCGGCGCCGCCATGGCTTTAAGTTCCGTTTCCGTGGTGATGAACTCCCTGCGCCTGCGGACCATGACGATTTAATAGGGGGACACAATACCTATTNNGGCCGAAATAGGTATTGTGTCCCCCGAAAAAGACGGAAAAAAGCAGGAAAGTTAAGCTGTTTTTGCGCGCAATGTGGGAAAAATAAATAGGTATCGTGTCCCCAAGGAGAGAAGAATGAAGACCGAGACCACGGGTTATACTTCGGAGCACGCGGCGACGCCGCACAAGATAAAGCTGCCGGCCATAGAGGCCTGGCCCAACCAGTACCGGCGCGACTACACCATCCGCATCGAGCACCCGGAGTTCACCTCCGTCTGCCCCAAGACCGGCCTGCCCGACTTCGGCAATATCACCATCGAATATATCCCGAACAAGCTCTGCCTGGAGCTCAAGTCTCTCAAGTACTACTTCCTGGAATACCGGCATCTCGGCATCTTCATGGAGAACATCTCCAACCGCATACTCGACGACGTGGTTAGGGCGCTCAAGCCCAAGTGGTGCCGCGTTACCGGCGACTTCACCCCGCGCGGGGGGATAAAGTCGGTCATAACCGCGGAGCACGGCCGCCGGCCCACGCGGGCCGGGAAATGAGCGATAAGCCGGCCAAAGGAGGAAGGCTGTCCTCCCTGGCGCTGAGGGGACTGGATATCATGCTGGCCAGCCTGTCCGCCATGCTCAACGACCCTTCCGTGCCTTTCCCGCCGAAGGCCAAGAAAGAGATGCTGGAGCGCTTCGCCGCCATCCGCGAGAACCTCGGGCGGGACGCGGAGCGCCGCGGCAACAAGAAATAGCCCGGGCCGGGCCGGAAGCCAGGCCGCAGGCCCGAACCGCGGTTTTTTGATATAATATTTGCGTTCGCCCAGTTGGCGCAGCGGTAGCGCGTTCCCTTGACATGGGAAAGGTCATAGGTTCAAATCCTATACTGGGCACCAGATTTTAGAGCCCGTTAGAACCCGCTCGACGGGACTGACGGGCTCGGTATTTACAGGAGAAAACATGTCAGAACAGCACAAAGAACTTCACGGCGAAGATAACCTGCACCGTGTCCGCCATTCGCTGGCCCACGTCATGGCCGCCGCCGTACAGGAGCTCTTCCCGGGCGTCAAGTTCGGCATCGGCCCCGCCATCGACAACGGCTTCTACTACGACTTCGACCTGGAGCACCACTTCGTGCCCGAGGACCTCAAGACCATAGAGAAGAAGATGAAGAACCTCATCGGCGCGGCGCACAAGTTCGAGCGCGTCGAGCTCTCCCGCACCGAGGCGCTCAAACATTTCGCCGACAAAGGCGAGAAGTACAAGGTCGAGCTCATAAACGACCTGCCCGACGACGCCGTCATCAGCATTTACAAGAGCGGCCCGTTCGAGGACCTCTGCAAAGGCCCCCACGTCGACCATTTCGGCAAGCTCAAGGCCTTCAAGCTCACCTCGATTGCCGGCGCCTACTGGCGCGGCAGCGAGAAGAACCCCATGCTCCAGCGCATCTACGGCGTCGCCTTCGAGACGCAGCCCGAGCTGGACGCATACCTCAAGCAGCAGGAGGAGGCCGCCAAGCGCGACCACCGCAAGCTGGGCAAGCAGCTCGACCTCTACTCCATCAACGAGACCGTCGGTCCCGGCCTTGTGCTGTGGCATCCCAACGGCGCCCGCATCCGCCACTCCATCGAGACCTACTGGAAGGAAGAGCATTTCAAGGGCGGCTACGACCTGGTCAACACGCCGCATATCGGCCGCGCCGGCCTGTGGGAGACCTCGGGCCACCTGGGCTTCTACAACGAGTCGATGTACGCGCCGATGAAGATCGACGAGATCGAGTACTACGCCAAGCCGATGAACTGCCCGTTCCACATCGAGATCTACAAGACCAGGTCGCATTCCTACCGCGACCTGCCGCTGCGCTGGGCGGAGCTGGGCACCGTGTACCGCTTCGAGAAGGCGGGCGTGCTGCACGGCCTGCTGCGCGTGCGCGGCTTCACCCAGGACGACGCGCATATCATCTGCACGCCCGAGCAAATGGAGAGCGAGACGATAGAAGTGCTGCGCTTCAGCATGAACATCCTGCGCACCTTCGGCCTCACCGAGATAAAAGCCTACCTGGCCACCCGCCCGGCCGACGCCGTCGGCGACCCGGCTCTCTGGGAAGCCGCGCAGAAGAGCCTGCGCGCGGCCGCCGACAAGGAAGGCGTGGCCGTCGAGCTCGACGAGGGCGGCGGCGCCTTCTACGGCCCCAAGATAGACCTCAAGGTCAAGGACGCCATCGGCCGCGAGTGGCAGATGAGCACCATACAGTTCGACTTCAACGAGCCCGAGCGCTTCCAGATGGAGTACACCGGCTCCGACGGCCACAAGCACCGCCCGTACATGATACACCGCGCGCTGCTGGGCTCGCTGGAGCGGTTCTTCGGCGTGCTGATAGAGCATTACGCCGGCAACTTCCCGGCCTGGCTGGCCCCCGTGCAGGCTAAGGTGCTCAGCATTACCTCCGAGGAGGAGGACTACGCGCGCGAGATAGCCGGCAAACTCAAGGCCGCCGGCGTGCGCGTCGCCACCGACCTGCGCCCCGACATGATCAACGGCAAAGTCCGCGACGCCGCCATGGAGAAGCCGCCGTACGTCGTCATCGTGGGCAAGAAAGAGAAGGAAGCGGGCAACATCTCGCTGCGCCTGCGCGGCAACAAGAGTGTCTTCGGCGTGAACACCGACGAGTTCGTGCAGAACCTCGCCGGCGAGATCGCCGCCCGCGAGAACACCCCGCGGTACTGAGCCCGGGGTTTTTATGGACTTAAAACACGCCCTTCAGGAACTGGTCGAAGGCTTCGCCGCCCGCGAAATAGACGCCGCGCTCATAGGCGGCTTCGCGCTGGGCGCGCTGGGCGTGCCCCGTTCCACCATGGACATAGATTTCCTGGTGGACGGGACGGCCCTGGAGAAACTGGAATCGTTGATGTCCGGCCTCGGCTATCGCAAGGAATTCGCCACCGAGAACGTGTCGCAGTACCTCGCCGCGGGCGAGGACGGCGTAGAAGTGGATTTCATCCACGCCTTCCGCCCCGTTTCGGTGAAAATGCTCAAAGAGGCTATCACCGTCGACATTTTCGGCGGCGGGCTAAAGACGAAAGTCCTCAGGCCGGAGGATATAATAGGGCTGAAGGTGCAGGCTATGGTAAATAATCCGGACAGGAAGAACCGGGACTCGGCCGACATAGAATCCCTGGCCGCCAACGGCAGCCTGGACTGGGAGCGTATCGCTCCCTACTATTCGATGTTCGGAATGGAAAAAGACTTCGAAGCGCTTAAAGGGAAATATGGCGGAAAACGATAAAGAAACCATCTTTCCGGCGTCCATCTCCGCCGATATGGAGAAACTCGCCGCGCGGCGTTCCTCCGCTTTCAGGCGCGACGGTCGCTATTCGCCGTCCGCCTGGCTGGATTTCGTCCGGCAGTTCAACCTCTTCGCCGGCCGCCAGGCCCGCCCCTTCCGCCCCATCAAAGGCGACAAATTCCTTTTGTAAATAGGGGGACACAATACCTATTTNNCGAAATAGGTATTGTGTCCCCAATTTATTTCTCTAAGATTAGAACTCCGTAAGCCTTCAGGGACTCCGGCAGGTCGCGCTTCGCCTCGAACAGCGGCCGCCAGCCCTTCAGGGCCTCCGCCGAGAGGGGCACCTCGCCCCGCGTGGGATTCAAAATTATCGCGTACTTCCGCCACCAGCGCCGCAGCGCCCGCCCCGTCAGCCGCTCATCGAGGCCCGACGGCAGGGGGATATCCTTGCCCTTGACCAGCACCTTGCTCATGGCGCCCAGCTCGCCGGCCGCGCGCTCATAGCGCGCCCACAGTTCCGGCCGCTGCGGCAACGGTACTCCCTTATTGTCGGCGTACTTGAAATAGAAAACGCCCGAAGCCCCGCGCGCCACCGACAGCCAGGTCATGAACCGCACCTGCTCCGCCGACGGCCAGCCGCCAACCTTCTTCGCCCGCCGCTGCGGGTACTCTATCCAGTCGAAAGCCTGCAGCACCGCCCAGAGCGGCTTTTCCGGCCGTGCGGGGTCGGTCATCCGCACGCCGGCGCGCACCAACGCCAGCTCGCGGCCCACCGATTCGAGCGGCAGATGCGGCACCGGGTACCAGTCCAGCATGACGATATCCGCCGCCGCGCCGTAAACCATGGCCGGCAGGCCGTGGCCCATCACAAAAGCCGTCGACTGCTTCGGCGACCACGCCTTGACCCGCTTGTCCATCTCCAGTAGGTCGGCGGCCGGCATCCACCCCACCTCGGGCTCGTCCTTCAGGTACCAGGCCAGCACCGGCCACTTCTTCGCCTTCTCCGCGTGAGCCGACTCCATCACCTTGTGGGGAGGCGCCACCATGCGCATATCCAGCCCGCGCGCGGTCTCGGCCAGGCCGGCCAGCTTCGCCGGGTCGTCAATATAGGTCTGAAAGCAGTTGAAGCCCGAATTCTTAAGCACCGCCAGCGAGGCCGGCTCGCCGATCCCGTAAAAGCAGACCGGGAAATCCCCGGCCGAAGCAGCCGGGGGGGATATAAAAGCGGCCAGGGCCGCTGAAATCAGTACTAGTTTCTTCATACCCGGAATTCTAGCGCACTTTAAATGGGGACACAATACCTATTTCNNCCGAAATAGGTATTGTGTCCCCGATCTAAGAAATGTTACTTTCAGGCTATTGACACTCTTGCCCGGTTAATTGGTATTATCTTAACGTTATTAATTAGCGTTCGGGAGGGGTTTATACATATGAAAGTACTATCCATAATCGCCGTGGCGCTGCTTTTCGCCTCGGGTTCAGCCTTCGCGCAGGCCAACCCTGCCGCGCCGGCCGCCAAAGCACAGGCCGCCCAGGCCGCCAAGGGCCTCAAGATCACCAAGATTACCGGCACGGTTAACATCATGAAGGACGGCAAGGTCCTTATGACGCTCAAGCCCGGCGACGCCATCCCCGCCATCACCGACAACAAGGTTAGCTTCTCCGTGGTCGAAGGCACCATCGAAGTGGAGGCCAATGGCAAGACCATCACCGCCGCCACCGGCTCCAACTTCAGCGTGGCCACCACCAACGGCAAGACCGACATCTCGGTCGGCGCCGGCACCCCGGTCGCCGTCAAGGCCGCCTCCGGCCACAATATCGTCGTCACCGCCAACAGCGATATCAAAATGACCAACGTCAACGGCAAGATGGACGTCAAGGTGGAAAAAGGCACCGCCGTCATGACCGACGCGACCGGCGGCCAGACCCAGACGCTCAAGACCGGCGAGACCGCCACCGTGACCGTTCCGGCCGCTGTGACCGCGCCCACCACCACCGAAACCGCGGCGACCGAAGAGACCGCGGCCACGGAAGAAACGACGACCGCCGAGGAGACGACGACCACGGAAGAGACCACCGTCGCCGCGCCGGAGACCACCGTCATCGAGACGCAGACCGTCGAGCAGTCCACCCCGGTCAGCGGCTCCAATCCCTGAGCCCTTAAGCGCCACAAGGAGACTCTGAATGAAAAATCTGATACTACCCGCGATAATGATACTCGCCGCGTCCAACGCGGCCGCGATGGGCAACCTCAAGTTCGGCAATCTCGAGATCAACCCCTTCGTCACCACCCAGGAGAGCTACGACAACAATATCTACCTGGAGATGGACGGCAAGAACTCCTCGCTGATAAACCGCACCACCCTGGGCGTGGGCCTGCTGCACAAGCTGGGCTCGCGCGTGGACCTCAATGGCGGCTACACGCTGGAACTGCTCGCCTACGACGAGAGCCCCACCACCAACAACGCCGTGCATAACCTGGCCAACCTGGGAGTGAAGGTCCGGCTGCCCAAGTCGATGACGCTCTCGGCGGAGAACAAGTACGCCGACACCACCAACCAGGCCACCACCCAGGAGACCGACCGCGCCGAGCGCATACAGAACAACGCCACGGTGCGCTTAGAGGCTCCCATACGCGGCAAGTTCGGCTTCGCGCTGGAGGCCGGCCACACCTACCACGACTACGTCAAGGTCGCCGCCAACGACAAGCTCGACCGCCAGGAACTGCTCGCCGGCGCGGACCTGACCTACCAGCTCATGCCCAAGACCAAGGCCATGCTCTCCTACCGCTACGGCGACCTGGACTACCGGCTCGACACCGACAAGGGCGACGCCACCTACCACAACGTCGAGCTCGGCATGGTGGGCAATATCGCGCCCAAGCTGACCGGCACCGTCAAGGCCGGCGCCCAGATGCGCGACTATGCCACCGGCCCTACCGGCGCCGATAACGATATCACCACGCTCGGCTACAGCGCCCAGCTGATCTGGAAGGCCGTCCCCAAGACCGATATCGTCCTCTACGCCAAGCGCGCCAACGTGGAGACCAGCTACCTGACCAGCCGCTTCTACACCTCCACGCTGACCGACCTGAGCTTCTCCCGCGAGGTGCGCAAGGTGAAGCTGACGCTGGGCGCCGGCTACGAGATGATCGAGTACGCCGAGGATACCAACAACACGACGCTCAACCGCCCCCGCGAGGACCAGAATATCACCGCCCGCCTGGCGGCCGACTACAACATACAGAAATGGCTCAAGGCCGGCTTGAGCTTCAACCACAAGGCCCGCCTCTCCAACGACGGCGCCACCGGCACCGGCGTGGAATTCGGCTACCGCGATAATATCGTGGCCGCCTCGCTCAAGGCCATGTTCTAAAAACGGCCTATCAAGCCAATAAAAAACCGCCGGCATCACCGGCGGTTTTTTATTGCCCCGCAAAAGGGCCTTACTTGCCTTCTATAAGGTTCAGAACGGCCCGCTTGACCTTCCCCATTACCTCGGCGTAGAGCTTCTCGTCGCCGCCCATCGGGTCGCGCAGATCGCCCTCTTCCCCTGAAAATTCCATTATCTTCCGCGTCTTCCTGATGCTCTGGGGGAAATGCTCGGCCAGCGCGTCCCTGTGCGCCTCTTCCATCACCACCACCAGGTCCGCCCAGTCTATATCCTCGTCGCGCACCAGCGCCGGCTTATGGACCAGGTTCTTAACGCCCTCGGCCGCAAGGAACTCGGCCACCGCGTCCGTCATGGCGGAATAGGGCTGCGCCGCCGTCCCGCGCGAGCGCGCCTCGAAGCCCTTGCCCGCCCCGTAATGCAGCAGCAACTTCTCCGCCGCCGGGCTCCGGCACATATTCCCCGTGCACACGAACAATACTTTCATGCGCTCAATTTTAGCATTAATGCTAAAATTTCTCCTTATGCAGGCGGTGATAATACTCTCGTTGATATTCGCGCCATTGGCCTTCGCCTCCGTCGAGCCGTGGGCCCTCGGCCTCCTCCAGGCCGCTTTCTTCGCCCTGGCCGCCCGGACCTATATCAAAGGCCTCCACATCCACCCCAACCCGCTTTATAAGAACCTAATCCCCGCAGTCCTGGGCATCGCGCTCATCGGCCTCCTGCAGGCGCTCAACCAGAACCCCGTTACCGCCCCGTCGGCGCTCATCTTCACCGCCTGGCGCCCCGCCACGCTGGGCGCCGTCCACCTCTGGCTCTTCTACGCCGCGGTGCTCTTTGTGGTGCCGCAGCTCATCGACACGCCCGAGCGCTTCCGCCGCCTGATGTGGACGATATTCATAATGGGTACGATAGTCGCGCTCCTTGGAATGCTGCAGAAGACCGGCGACAACACCCTGGTCTACGGCCTGCGTAAAGTCGCCGGCCAGCCATTCGGCCCTTTCGTCAACCGCGACCACGGCGCCCATTTCCTGGCGATATCGGCCATGTGCGGCCTGGGTCTTTTCTTCTCGGGTCTCAAGCCGCTCTTCGCCCAGCAGAGCCACACCCGCCTCTTCGACCTGCTCGCCGTTCAGTTCATAAAGCTCGTCATGCTCTTCGCCCTGATCTACGGAATAATCCACGCCGGTTCGCGCGGAGGGGGACATTCCTTCGCCGCGGCCGCCGCCATAATGGGATTCGCCGCGGCCGTCGCGCTTCATTCGCGCAGGCAGAAAACGATCGCCATAACGCTGATGACGCTTGCTGTCGCCGTCTACGGCGGCGTCCTGGCCAATAACGAAAGGATGGCGGGCATGAAGGCCGGAGACTGGGACGGTTCCGTAAAGGCCCGTTTTTCGATGTACGAGAGCTCCCGCCGCCTCCTGTCCGACTTCCCGCTCTTCGGGACCGGCCTCGGCGCCGTCGAGCACGCCTTCCCGGCCTATAAAGAGGACTTTTTCAACGATAAACAGCTGGTCCGCCACGTCCACAGCGACTGGATAGAGCTCTTCCTCCAAAGCGGCCTCGCCGGAGGCCTCATCTACCTCGCCGGCCTCATCGCCGCGCTCATCCATTTTTTCAAAAGCTGGCGCAATAATTCGTCGTTCACGCTTAAATGCATGCAGGGCGGGGCCATCGGCGCCGTGCTGGCTGCCTGCGGCCATAACCTGGTCGAATTCGGCTCCCAGATGCCGGCAAACGCCCTCGCTTTCTACGCGATAATAGGCGCGCTGGCCGGGCCCGGCACTCACCGCAAAAACCGCGACGACGACGATCCCGAGCCCGCCCCGCCGCCGCGTATCAACGCGAATGCCGCCGCGCTGATCGCGATACTTCTCATCGCCGCCGCCATCCCCGCCTTCATGGCCTGGAAGGCCGACTTCCTGGCAAAATCAAAGGATATATCGATCAAAAACAAACTCGCCTACCGACGGGAATCGCTCAAATGGTATCCCGACCCGCAGGCCGCCTTTCGCCTGGGCGCCGATATCTACAACAACGCCCTCAAGGACAAGACCAACGCCACCCGCTGTCCGGCCATGGCCGAAGCACAAAAAGCGATATCCCCGTACCTCGAAAGCGCCCCGGTCAACCAGGACCTCAACCGCCTTGCCAGAAACCTAAATATCCACCTCGCCCATTGCTACAACCCCCGGCCGGACCCCAGAAAGCCCGCCGCCAAAGCCAAACCCGCCGCCCCGCCCACCCGCTCCGCCGCCCGCCCATAAGCCGCGCCCGGAACTGCTATAATTTAGCCGTGAATAAGCGCCGCAATGTCTATGTAGTGGCCGGCCCCAACGGCTCAGGCAAGACCACCTTCGCCAGGGAATTCCTGCCCAATTACGCCACCTGCCCCAATTTCGTCAACGCCGACCTCATCGCCCAGGGCCTTTCGCCTTTCGACCCGCGCATCGCCGCCATCAAGGCTGGCAAACTGGTGCTGGCGCGTATCGACGATTTCGCCAGGGCCGGCGCCGATTTCGGCTTCGAGACCACGCTTTCCGGCCGCACGCATCTGAACCTCTTTCAAAAACTCAAAGCCCGCGGCTATTCCATCCACATATATTTCCTCTGGGTCCCCGGCCCCGAGCTCTCGCTTCTGCGGATAAAGGACCGCGTAAAGGACGGCGGCCATAATGTCCCGGAACAGGACGTGCGCCGGCGCTTCTCGCGCTCCGTGGCCAATTTCTTCGATGTTTACAAGGGGCTCGCCGCGGACTGGATGCTTTTCGATAATTCCGGCCCGGCCCCCGTCCTGGCCGCCAAAGGTCATAACGGCAGCCCGGTCATAGAGAATCCCTCCGCCTACTCCCGGATCACAGGAAAGACGAAATGAAGAAAAAACGCCTCACGCTCCAGGACAAGGCCGAGCTCGCCATGAAAGCCGCCGTTCGCAAGGTAGTAGCCCAGCACAAAAAGACAGGCCGCCCGCTGGCCGTCTGGAAGAACGGCCGCGCCGTATGGGTCTCCCCTAAAGACCTTTAACCCGCTCCCAATCCAGCCCATAAAGAAGCAGGCGGCCGCCATGCCGCCGCAATGATTCTCCTCCCGTAACATTAGTCACTCTTATAGAGGCCAGGACCCCCTCTTTGCTATAATATCTAAATGAAATCATTGGGGATTTGGGGCCCCTTAGCCCTCGTTTTATCGTTATCAGCCTGCGCCGGTCTGGAGACCGGCCGCCATTACCCGGCCAAGAACCACGCCAATCTCACCCCGGCCCAGGAAAAAGTCATAGAAGAGCGCATCCTGCAGTCGGCTCAGGAATTCAAAGCCCAGAGCCAGGTCAATTACAAAGTGCAGGCCGGCGACCTGCTCGAGATCGCCGTCTTCCAGGAAAAGGACATGGCCCGCACCGTCCGCGTCAGCGGCAACGGCACCATCACCTTCCCGCTGGCCGGCAACATAAAACTCGCCGACCTCTCGGTCCCCGAGGCCGAGGCCATGCTGGCCCAGGCCCTGTCGGAATTCATCATCAACCCGCAGGTCACCGTCCTCATCAGGGAATACTCCAACAAGCAGGTTTACGTGCTGGGCGAGGTGAAGAAACCCGGCTCCATCACCCTGCCCGTCGAGCGCCGCCTCACCGTCCTGGAGGCCATCACGCTGGCGGGGGGATTTACCGACCTGGCCGCCCAGGACAAGACCAAGGTCCTGCGTAATGCAAACGGCCAGAACCTCACCATACAGGTGGAGATCTCAAAGATAACCAAGCAGGGCGACAAAAGCGCGGACATCTTCCTCGAGCCCAACGACACCGTCTTCGTCCCCCAAAGCTTTTTCTGAGTCGATTTTTATAGGGGAACAGTGGGGGGATGTCGGCGGTTCCGGAGAAAAACCGTCCGGAGCCGCGAGCTTGCGTAAGCGCGAGCGGCGAGAGTCGGAAGGGCGAGCACGGTGTGCGAGACCCTGTTTTTTCGGAGTGAACCGGCGACAGCACCCCGATAGTTATACCTGAGGGATACATATGACCGAAGAAAAAGAACTCGAATTCGACCTCACCTATTACTGGGACCTCCTCATGCGCCGCCGCTGGGTGGCCCTCTCCGCCTGGCTGGCCGCCATCATCATAACGGCCCTTGTCACCTTCAACATGCGCCCCGTCTATCAGTCCCAGGCCCTGCTGGTCATAGAAAAAGAGCGCGGCAATAACGTCGTCTACCAGGGCGGCCCCTCCGTCGAGCGCAGCAACGAGGACTATTACCAGACCCAGTACAAGCTGCTCAAGAGCGAAGCCCTGCTCAAAACCGTCCATAACCGCCTCGACCTTGCCAAGCACGAGGAATTCAAGGACCCCTACGGCTACCGCAAGCTCATAAAGCCCGTCACCATCGCCCCCGTCCCGCGCAGCCGCCTGGTCTATATCAAGGTAGATTCCTACGACCGGCTGCTGGCCTCCAAAATAGCCAATACCATCGCCCAGGTCTTCATAGAGCAGAACCTCTCCAACCAGCTCTTCATCTCAAAAGACGTCCTCACCGCCCTGCAGGACGACAAAGGCGGCAAGAGCCGCGCGATATACGAATCTCTCCCCGCCGTGGTCAATAACCCGCTCATCCAGCAGCTCAAGCAGGACACCGCCAAGCTGCAGGCGCAGGTGGCCGAGGCGTCCAACCGCTATACGGCCAAACATCCCCAGCTTATGGCCATGACGGCCAATTACGAGGCGCTCCGGGGCCAGCTCAAGGCCGAGACCGACAAGATCATCCAGAGCCTCAAGATAGACCTCTCCGGCCAGCTGATGGGCAATAATATCCGCCTCATAGACGCCGCCATCCCGCCGTTAAAGCCCATAAAGCCGCGCAAGCTCTTCAATATGCTGCTGGCCGTCATAGGCGGCTTCGTCCTGGCGATATTCGCGGCCGTCCTGGTTGAGTTCATCGACCAGACCGTGCGCACGCAGGAGGACGTCGAGAACAAGCTGGGCCTGCCCTTCCTGGGCTCGGTGCCGCTCACCCGCCAGACCAAAACCCACACCGCCTACAATCACCTGCTCCTGCAGGAGCATTCCCTAATCAGCGAATCAGTGCGCAATCTCCGCACGATGGTGGACTTCGCCGAGGTGGGGCAGAAGAGCAAGTCGTTTATGATAACCAGCTCCGTGCAGGGCGAAGGCAAGAGCTATGTCGGGGCGAACCTAGCCACCGCCTTCGCGCAGGCGGGGGAGCGAGTCCTCATCGTCGACGGCGACCTGCGTAGATCTAACCTGCATAAACTCTTCCGGGTCTCCAACTCAAAAGGCCTCAGCGATTACCTGGCCGGCGGCCGCAATGTAGAGGACGTTGCCCCGCTCATCCAGGAGACCGACGTAAAAGGCCTCTCGATACTCACCTGCGGTCCCAGGCCGCCCAATCCCGCGGAACTGCTCAACACCCCGCGCCTGTCGGCCTTCCTCAACTGGGCCTCCACCGAGTACGACCGCCTCATCATCGACTGCCCGCCCATGTTCCCCATCAGCGACGCGCTGCTCTGGGGCAAGTACATCAAAGGCTGCGTCTTCGTGACCGCTTTCGGCAAGACCCGCGTCCCGCTCATCAAGAACGCCGCCCGCCGCCTCACCCAGGCCGGCATCAAGGTGCTGGGCAACGTGGTCAATATGGCCAAGTTCGGCGGCCTGTCGTATTCCTACTACGGCTACTCCTACCAGTACAACTACCACTACGGCCCCGACGCCGAAGAGAAGACCAAGAAAGCCCCGGTCAAAGCCTGACCGGGGTCCCAAGCCGTACCCATGGACGCTAAAGAGCTCAAACTCCTGATAGCCGAAGGCGAAGGCCTTACGGTCGAATTCAAGGAGAAATACACCCCCAGGATAGACAGGGACATCGTCGCCATGGCCAATTCCAGCGGCGGTTTCATCCTGCTGGGGGTAAGCGACGACCGGCGCGTCACGGGCGAGAAACTTACCAACCAGATGAAGGCCGAGATCTCCTCGCTCGCCCGCAACTGCGACCCGCATATCTCCATAGCGAAAATATCGCAGGTGGGCGGGGTGGTGGTTCTGGAAGTCCCCGAAGGCCCGGAAAAGCCGTACAGCTGCTCTTCCGGCTATTTCCGCCGGCTGGACGGCATGACCCAGAAGATGACCCAGAAGGAAGTGCGGCTGGTCTTCCGGGCCGCCGCCGACAGGTCTTTTGAAAGCCTGCCCTGCAAGGGCTTCTCCCCGGAAAACGTCCAGCTGTCCGCGGTCCGGGATTTTCTCAAAGAGACCGGCGCGGACCTCAAAGTGAACCGCGCCAGCCTGCCTTCTTTCCTTTCAAGCCTTGGCCTTCACGACGGCGGCGCCGTGAATAACGCCGGGGCGCTGATGTTCGCCGCGGACATAAACAGGTTCATCCCGCACAGCGAGACCATCATGGCGGCCTTCAAGGGCGTGGACAAGGTCCACATCTACGACCGCCTGGACGCCAGGGCGGACCTGCTGTCGCAGTTCAACGCGGCCATGGGCTTTCTCAAAAAGCACCTCAACGTGAGAAGCGAGATATACATAGACCGCACCGAGATCTACGAGATCCCGCTGGAGGCCCTGCGCGAGGCCGTGGTTAACGCGCTGGTCCACCGCGACTACAGCGTGCGCGGCACCAGCATATACGTGAATATATTCGACGACAGGGTGGATATCTCCAACCCCGGCGGGCTGCTCCCCGGCGTGACGACGCGCAATTTCGGCACGGAGTCCGTAAGGCGCAACCCGGTCATAGCGGACCTATTCCACCGCATGGGCAAGGTGGAGCGCCTGGGCACCGGCATCAGGCGCATGAAAGACCTCATGCGCGAGGCCGGCCTGAAAGCGCCGGTGTTTACCTCGGACACGTTCTTCCACGCCGTATTCCACAGGGACCCGAAGTATTCGCTCAAGCGGGCCGGGGAGAAAACTAGGGAGAAAACTAGGGAGAAAACTAGGGAGAAAATTCTTTCCCTCGTGCGGGGGGACTCTGGCATAACCACGGCTGCTCTGGCGGAATCCCTCGCTTTAACCGTAAAAGGCGTTGAATGGCATCTTAAAAAACTTCGTGGCGAGGGGATTCTCCGCCGCGTCGGCCCCGACAAGGGCGGCCACTGGCAGGTCATCCCCCGCCCCAAGGCGGATAAATAGGTATTGTGTCCCCAAAACCGTATGAACGCCGCTGAACTTAAACTCCTGATAGCCGAAGGCGAAGGCCTTACGGTCGAATTCAAGGAGAAATACACCCCCAGGATAGACAGGGACATCGTGGCCTTCTCCAATGCCAGGGGCGGCCGGATAATCCTGGGCGTCACCGACGACGGCCGGCTCACCGGCGAGTCCCTGACCAATAAACTTAAAGCCGAAGTCCTGGACCTGGCGCGCAAATGCGACCCTCCGGTGGAAATAAAGAAGATCTCCCGCTGCGGCGACCTGGTGATTATCGAGATCCCCGAGGGCGGCGAGAAGCCCTACTCCTGCTCCGCCGGTTACTTCGTCCGGTTCGACGGCCTCAGCCAGAAGATGACCCAGAAAGAGGTGCGGCTGGTCTATAAGGCCGCCGCGGCCAATGTCTTCGAAGAGGAGATCCACAAGGATTTCTCCTGGGACGACGTTTCGGACGATAAAGTAAGAACCTTTTTTAAAGAGGCCAATATCGCTTTAGGCGCGGCGAGCCCGGAAGACGCCCTGCGCAGTCTCGGCCTGGCCGGCAAAAACGGCGTTAAGAACGCCGGCGTGCTTTTCTTCGCCAGGGAACCGCGCCGCCATATAATCCAGTGCCAGATGACGCTGGCGGCTTTCAAGGGCACCAGCCGCGTTCATATCTACGACCGCAAGGATATACAGGACGACCTGCTGACCCAGTACAAGGAAGCCATCCTGTTCCTTGAAAAACACCTGAATATCCGGACCGAGATCACCGGCTTCGACCGCAGGGACATATACGAGATCCCGTTCGAGGCGCTGCGCGAGGCGGTAGCCAACGCCATTATCCACCGCGATTACGCCATGCGCGGCACCAGCCTGATGGTAGAGGTGCACCAGGACCGGGTAGTGATAAGCAACCCAGGCGGTTTCCCGGCCGGCATGACGGCGCAGAAGCTGGGCGCCCTTTCCGTAAGGCGCAACGAACTGATAGCCGATATCTTCGCCCGCATGAACCGCGCCGAACGCATGGGCTCCGGCTTCAAGCGCATCCGTGAGCATTTGACCGCCGCCGGCCTCCCCTTCCCGGAAATAGAGAGCGACACTTTCTTTATAGTCACCTTCAAGCGGCCTGGCACCCCCCAGAGTGCCCCCCAGAGTGCCCCCCAGAGTGCCCCCCAGAAAATCACGCTCTCCGGTAAGATAGTCGAATTGATAGCCAGCTCCCCGGAAATCACCCGCAAGCAATTAGCCGAGCGCCTGGGGATAAGCGAAGATACCGTTAAAGAATATCTGGCGAAATTAAAGGCTTCCGGCCGGATCAAACGCATTGGCCCGGATTTCGGCGGCCACTGGGAGGTCCTATGACAACAAAACCGTCCGCCGCCTTGAACCGCCCTCGTTCGGAGACCCTTGACCGCCCCCTTTTTATGTGCAAGAATCTATCACAGGGAAAGGCAATAGGTTTATTTGATCCCGGGCTAACTACCGCAAGGTCTTAGCCCGGGTCTTTATTTTTGACGGTTATTTGACGATATCAGCCTGAAACTCCAAATGGACGCCAGAGAACTCAAAAAACTCATAGCCCGCGGCGAAGGCCGGACGCTGGAATTCAAGGCCTCATTTTCCAACGAGGCCGTCGAAACCATCGCCGCCTTTTCAAACACTAACGGCGGAACGGTCCTTTTGGGCGTCGCCGATAACGGCCAGCTCACCGGCCTTAATTTAACCCCCGAAAAATTGCAGCAATGGGTAAATGAAGTAAAAACCAAAACCACGCCCGCCATCCTGCCTGAAACTGAGGTCGTTACACTGAACGGCGAGACAATAGCCGCCCTCAGCGTAAAGGAATACCCCATAAAACCGGTAGGCGTAAAAGGCCGTTATTACAAGAGGGTCGGAAACGCCAACCACCTTATGACGCCGACCGAAGTCTCCGAGGCGCACTTTAGAACTTTCAACTCAAGCTGGGACTACACCACCGACCCCGAGCATACCCTGGCCGATATCTCCCTGACCAAAGTGAAGAAATTCATAAGCCGCGTGAATAAAGGCCGGTCTGTAAAAATAAAAGACGCCCCGCTGAAGGCGCTTGAGAAATTTGACCTGGTCCGCGGAAAGCGTATCTCACGGGCCTGCTACCTGCTTTTCCTCAAAAGAGAATCTCTCTTTACAGCCATAGAATTGGGCCGCTTCCAGACCCCGACCCTTATAAAGGACGGTGACCGGACCAAGGCCGACCTGTTCACCCAGGTGGACGCCGTATTTAACTTCATCCTTAAGCACCTCAACAAGGAATACATAATTACCGGCAAGCCGCAGCGCGACGAGCGCTGGGACTACCCGCTGGACGCCCTGCGGGAGATAATCATCAACTCCATAGTGCACCGGGACTATTCCGGCTCCACCACCGGCCTGGTGAAAGTCTTCGACGATAAAATACAGATCTTCAATTCGGGCAAACTTCCGCATGGTTTAACCGTCCCCATGCTCTTGCGGGGGGATTATCCTTCGACGCCGCGCAACACCCAGATAGCCGAGATGTTCAAAGAAGCCGGGGTTATAGAGCGTTACGGCTCCGGTATAGCCCGTATAATAAAAGATTTTAAAGAGTACGGGCTGGCCGCGCCGGAGTTCGCCGAGGTCGGCAACAGCTTCCTGGTGACCGTATACAAAGAGCGCATTTCCGGTTTTGTGCAAGGTGCCCCCGTGCAAAGTGGAAGTAAAACTAGGGAAGAAACTAGGGAAGAAACTAGGGAAGAAACTAGGGGGAAAACTAAGGAGAAGATTCTTGCCGCTATAAAGGCTGATCCTGAGGTTACAACGCAAGAGTTAGCCGAATCTCTTTCTTTGTCCACGAAGGGGGTTGAATGGAACCTGCGGAAGCTTAAGTCCGCCGGCCTGCTGAAGCGGATCGGTTCAACCAAGAGCGGCCACTGGGAAGTCCTCCCGCCGCCCCGCCCTCACCCACGCCGCCGCCTAGGGCACCTGTAACCCCTGTCACATCCCGCCGTTCCCGCACAATTGATATAATAAGGATATCGTTCGGGGGCATAGTCCTCCCGCCGCTCCCGCAAAGCGAAATAAGTCTTATGTCACCGAAACTCTCCAAATGGACGCCAGAGAACTCAAAAAACTCATAGCCCGCGGCGAAGGCCGGACGCTGGAATTCAAGGCCTCATTTTCCAACGAGGCCGTCGAAACCATCGCCGCCAAGCTTCCGCATGGTTTAACCGTCCCCATGCTCTTGCGGGGGGATTATCCTTCGACGCCGCGCAACACCCAGATAGCCGAGATGTTCAAAGAAGCCGGGGTTATAGAGCGTTACGGCTCCGGTATAGCCCGTATAATAAAAGATTTTAAAGAGTACGGGCTGGCCGCGCCGGAGTTCGCCGAGGTCGGCA